>JBAZRS010000651.1:0-1468 GCA_041662825.1 Victivallales bacterium
CCACTGCCGGGTCGCAGGGTGGAAATGCTCAGCGACTACATCCCACGCAAAGCGCCGGATCTCCTCCGCGTATTTCCGTGTAAGCTTGTCTTCGACGAGATCAAGGATCCGTTCGGACTCCTCCAGTGCGACAAAAGTATATGTGGGGCTGTTATATTCGGAGAAAGTTCCGTTGTAGCGGGTGAGTTCGACAACCTTGCGCAGGCGTTCACGTCCAAAATGGAGAAGGCGAGGCTCATTCAGGATTTCACCGGCCGCAGCGCTGACTCCGCCACCCATTATCGCAATATTGGTGTATCCGAGACTGACATTCCTGCGGAAAATGCTCCAGCCTGCATGTCCGAGGGAAGCGCGGACTTCTGAAATCAAAGCCGCAGGAAGTCTGTCGGAATAATGTCTTATGATCTGCGCCATCCGCGACCCGAGGAAATCCGCCCAGTTCCAGTCGGGAGGCGCCATCTTCTCGAGAGGCTCTTCAAGAAACCAAGACCATATCCCGTAAGTTCTGCTGAACTGATCCGTATCTTGGAGACTGAGGATTTTCCGGATTACCTTCTCAGCACGAAGAATCTCTTTTTTCCCTCCGGCCTCAAGCAGGCACAGCGCATACTGCAATGCGTCACGCGTAGGATGCACAATCACCCCGTCAGGCATCTGCGTATGGTATCCGGGACTGTGACAGATCACGGAAAGCATGGACTCTTTGCGGTCAAACCCTTTTTCAAGATCCCTGAGACAGGATATCATATTCAATTCGTCTTCTCCTATAATTTTATGCCATATGGGGCTTTATTTTTCACCTTGGCAGTTTATAAACTTTTCAGTCTGGCCATGAGATCGGACTCCATTTTCTGGAGTTCAATCTGCAGCTTCTCTTTTCTCGACTTGGCGAGATTCGGCTGCGGCGCAGGAGGCGCTTTCTTCGCCTTGACAGGTGGAACAGGAGGCGCAGGGTGAACGGGATGCGCTGGATGAACAACCTTGGCCTGCGGCTTAGCATGCGTGCGCGGAGCTGCATGGTGCGGGCCCGCGTCATGGGAACCGGATTCGTGCGGGCCGCTATCTCGTGAATCGTCGGAATCCGGCACGCATTTAAGCTGGCGGTCCTTGAAGTTCGACTTGCCGAGATTCTGCATCAGGGTTTTCTCGTTGCCGCCGCCAGCTATTTCAAAGACGCTGGAATTATCCATGAGACGGATGCGCCCGAGCTTCATCATCGGACCGTGAGTTGCGCGGTTTATCAGGCCGATCAGAAGGGGCACGGTGAGTCCGTTCATTTTACCGACGTTGATCCGCAGTTTGCACATGGGGCCGAAAGATTCATGCGTGGGCCTGTCCCCCTCGCGCTGTCCGCCACGATCATTGCGGTCCCGGCGGTCAAACCTGTCGTCGCGATGGCCTTGTCCGACATTCACATTCAGGTCGGGGGCGTCCTTGTAATATTCGAGGAAACTGTTGAATTCGCTCA
>JBAZRS010000651.1:1478-3222 GCA_041662825.1 Victivallales bacterium
TCATGACGAAGCGCTTGACCAGTTCCTCACGCGGCATGTCTCCAAGGATCTCGTTTATCTTCACCATATACGGCCCGAGCTTGGCAGTTTCGGCGATGTCTAAGCCTTTTATTTTTTCGAGCAGGCCCACAAGATGCGTTTCACAGACCTGGCGGCCGGTGGGAACCTTCTTGTATTCGAATTTCTTGTTCATGATCCTCTCGATGGCGCGGATCTTGAAGTTCTCGCGCATGTGTACAAGAACGATGGAAATACCAGCCTTGCCTGCGCGTCCGGTACGTCCGCTGCGGTGCGTGTAGACATCCGGGTCGCCGGGCAGATCGTAGTTGATGACGTGCGTCAGGTCGTCAACGTCCAGTCCGCGCGCCGCGACATCCGTGGCGACAAGTATCTGGAGGTTGCGTTTCCGGAAATTGCCCATTACACGGTCCCGCTGATCCTGCGACATGTCGCCGTGAAGAGCATCGGAGCTGTATCCGTCGGCCATAAGCTGACTTGCGATATCCTGCGTTTCGAGGCGTGTGCGGCAGAAAATGATTCCGTAGAAAACCGGCAGGCAGTCGATGATGCGCTTCAAAGCGTGATAGCGGTCGCTGGCGTGGACCATGTAGCATTCATGCGTTACGTTCGGGGCGCCCGCGTTGCGCTGTCCAACGATGATCTCCTCCGGGTCGTTCATGTATTTCCTGGCGATCGCCGCCACCTGTTTCGGCATCGTCGCGGAAAACAGCAATGTGCGTGCAGTGTCCGGAACTTCACTGAGAATGCTTTCCAGTTCATCCTGGAAGCCCATGTTGAGCATCTCGTCGGCCTCATCGAGGACGACGCGCTGCACTTCTGCGAGATTCGCACATTTGCGGTTCAGCAGGTCCTTCATGCGTCCGGGAGTCGCCACGATGATGTGGACTCCGTGTCGCAGGGCGCGGATCTGGTCATATATGGGGGAACCGCCGTAGACGGCGAGGATCTTGAGGTGCGGCGCGAAACGCCCGTAGTCGGTCAGATCCTTTGAGATCTGCATGCACAGTTCGCGTGTCGGGCAGAGCACCAGCGCCTGTGTCGCCGGATTCTTGGCGTCAGTAAGCTGGAGCAGAGGCAGGCCGAACGCCGCCGTCTTGCCGGTGCCGGTCTGGGCGAGTGCAACAACGTCGCGCGCACCTTTTATAAGCATGGGGATGACCTTAGCCTGTACAGGGGTCGGCGTTGTGAAACCCAGTTCCACAACTCCTTTCATCAATTCCGGGGAAAGTCCGAATTCTTCAAATTTTGTCATGTTCATCTCCTGAGGATTATTATCGAGATTGCAGGCGTCCCGAAAGACGCCAAAGCTGATATAGGTTGATTGGTTGATAGCCGAACTGGCTGAAGTCCGATAGGATTTCTGATTTTCATACCGCCTAGAATATAGCCGGTGATCGGGGATAAATCAAGTCCGATGGCAATGTTTACCTCGTAATGAGGTAATGCGTCATAATCGGCCAGTCCCTATCTCACGCTGACATGTCATGAAATTACTGCTGATTTGGCAGTTAAGACACAAGAGTATGACGGAAAAGACTCCTATATCACACACGGCGCGAATGTTGCTAACTTGGGGTTTTCTGCTTAAGTAACTCGTCCGCCTAGGAGCCTGTCGGACTTAGAAATGGGCGTGACTGCGGGCGATTTTGCTTGTAGTAGCGCATGTTTGCGCGTTATTCTTGGTTTTCAGGTTCCAAAAAGAACGCTCGAACACGAGCTACTA
>JBAZRS010000652.1:0-3220 GCA_041662825.1 Victivallales bacterium
AAGATAAGTGTCCTGTGACGCTTCAGCCAGGCTGTAAAATTCAATTCCCCGGTCCACGTAAGCCTGCATTTTCTCCAGGCATGTAGCAACGGCAACCTCATCATCGGACAACCTTCCGGGCACAAAGGGATTTTCATAAACCCATTCACTTCCCGCCAATATCCCTCTCAGGTGGAAACCTTCTAGATTCGCTTCTCTTCCGGCCTCCTGCCGGATAAACTCTGTCTGGACAGGGGTTTTGAAGTCAATGAGATAGTTGATCCTGTTATTGTTTATTTCGCCACGTTCACCTCGGATAAGAATCCTGGGGGTTCTGATCCATGAGTGATACTGATCGGACAGAAAATCATAAATCCCCAGTTTTCCGTCAAACTCCAAGCGTGCGAACGATTGTATGGACGTGTTTACGGTCTCCGCTTCCGGAGGACCGTTGCGCCCTGGACCTGCTATGACTGGGGAATTGAACGAGAATCCGGATATGGTGGCGTCGTCAAAACCAATGTCCAGGAACCTGCGCATCAGGTTGATGCCGTGATAGTCATGTGCGACTGAAACCTGAGCCTGGCTTATTCTGCCGAGTTTTCCGGATTTTATGAGATTCAGCCTGGAAGCGTGCATTGGCTGGAACGCATATTGCTCCGCGATCTGTATCTTTGCATTTAAGCCTACGGCCTTGAACAGGGCGGTCAAACCGTCTATATCCCTGCAGGGCGGTGTCTCCATAAGAACTGGAATTCTGCGGCCTGCAAGCTCGACAACTATTTTCCCCGCAACATCTGAAGGCGTTGAAATGACGACAAACAAATGCTCCGATTTCTTAAGGAACTCGTCCAGGCTGGAGTAAGTTTTGACACCCCAGGCGGACTCTATGGCCCTGCCTTTTTCCGGATTTCGCACCATCATGGCCGTGACATTGAATTTTTCAGGGAGGGCTTTTGCAATCCTCAGGAAAAATTCCGCCCTCCATCCTCCGCCGACAATTCCAAACTCAATTTTTTTATTCATATGAATTCCAAATTATTTTCCGTAGGATCCAACTATATCACCGCGAAACACACGGAAAACATGAGAAAGACAAATAAATGTGATATCTCAGACCGCGCGGCGGGCGAGAATATTCTGGAATACCAATAAGGTTTCTGGCTGGATTTCCGTATAATTCGTGTGTTTCGCGGTTAAAAATTTGCATCCGGGTTTGAATAAAAGCTGATCCCTGCTAGATTTCACAGCTTTGCCGTAACAGGGCAGAAGCGCTAAAACTGGAGGACAGGTTCCATAATTAAGCTTGACACCTGTTTTCCGCAAGTCAAAACCAAAAGGAAAAGGAGATTATGCAAGATCGAGCCAAACACAAACTATGCCGTCGCCTGGGTGCATGCATCTGGGGCAAAGCAAAATGCCCGAGCAACAAAAGGCCCTATCCGGCCGGACAGCACGGAAAAACATCGAAGAACAAGCTTTCCACCTTCGGAGGACTGCTCATTCAGAAACAGAGGCTTAAAGTCTACTACGGCCTGAGCGAAAAACAGCTTCACCTGGCTTTCGTCGATGCCAAAAAGGGTAAGACCCAGACCGACCAGAAACTCCTCCGCAACCTTGAATTCAGGCTTGACGCCGCCGTATACCGCAGCGGTCTCGCCCCGTCAATTCACGCGGCCAGGCAGTTTGTCGTACACCGTCACATACTTGTTGACGGGAAAATCGTCGACCGCCCGTCATACAGGCTCCGTCCCGGCCAGATGATTTCAATAAACATGGAAAAAGATCCCGCACTTGCGAATATCGCAAAAACCACCAACTGCGAAATTCCGCCTTACATTGAAGTTGACAAGGAAAACTGCAAGGCGAAGGTCGTAAGGGAACCCATGGTTGAGGAGAACCCTTCGGGTGTCGAGCTCATGAGGGTAATTGAATTCTACGCCAGATAATAACATTGAGTTATTCAATATTGAAAATCCCGCCCGCAAGGCGGGATTTTTTTTGAGTAGGACAGGCTTTCCAGCCTGTTTTTTGAATTGGAATAACGAGCTGTAAAGCCCGCCTTACTTGAATTTCGCCGCAATTCCGAATATTGTAAGGAAATAATAGGATCGCTCATCCCCTGGTTAAGGAATTGAAGCAATGTTAGATTTCAAATGTCCTCATTGCGGAAAAGACTACAGCATAGACAATGAACAGACCGGCAGGATGTACGAATGTTCCGGCTGCGGGAACCTTTTCCACACACCCTCCCAGAAATGCTGCCCCAGATGCCAGCACCTCCTTGAACCCGGAATAGTCGTCTGCATAAAATGCGGTTTCAACCTGAAGACGGGCGACCAGCTTGAAACAAAGATCCACATACAGGACGACACGCCGTGGTGGCTGAAGTCCCTGAGGTTCGTCTATGACGTCATGCCCGGAATATTCAGGCCGCTCACAATAGTCGCGTTCATCCTCTGCCTCATCCTGACATTTGTCCTCATCTGGATCGGGCTCTTCATAATGGGCTTCGGCGCCGTCCTGTCCGGTTTTTCCATCCTGTCTGTGGCGCTTATGCTTCATGCGCAGGGGGTGGCGTTCCTTCTCGCCGGTGAAATCCAGGCTTTGAAAAGCGCACTTGTCGAATTCACGGAAAGGCAGATGTGGGCGTTCGCGCTGCTGGTTTTCGGGCCCTGCTTCATGATTTTAATAATTATGGTCCTTGTGGGAAGGGTTATAAATAAAGTTAACTGAGGAGTTGAAGATGGCCATCTTTATCCAATGTCCTGAATGCAGGGAAAAATATAAGTTTGAAAACGTTCACGGCGGCAAATCCCTCGCCTGCAAATGCGGCAAGAAAATCGAGATCCCCGCCGCCGCTAAAGACGGGTCGGACATATCACAGTGCCTCTTCTGCAAGAGCGTAGGCCCGTCGGACAGGATAATCTGCATCGAGTGCGGCCACAATTTCAAGACAGGCGTCAAACTGAAGACATTGAGGGATGATGATGAGCACGCAGTGAAACATGAGGAAGTGAAAGCCAGCCCCGTCCAGAAGCTTATCCCGAAGATCATCCCCATCGCCAAGTTTGTAGTCGCCCCGCTCGTCCTCCTGCTTTTAGCCTATATGATATACGGTGCATTCACCGGGAAGAACTACGGCATTTCCAAAAATGCGCCCCTTGGCACGCTTCAGAAGATAGAGGGCGAACTTACCGGCTCGCAAATCGTCAAATCGCCGGATGTCAAACCGATACCG
>JBAZRS010000653.1:0-3206 GCA_041662825.1 Victivallales bacterium
AGTATTACTAATCGTCTCGAAATAGAATAGAGACCCCAACGGGTTTATCCCGTTGGTGAATAAGATTGGGAGGCTAGGTGGCGCTCGCCCTAGCCTCCCAATCTTATTCACCACCGACGCAAGGTCGGTGGGTCTAAACAATTATGATACGATTAGTAATTTGTTTACAACAACTCGGCGTGGCATACAGACAAAGAATGGCGCTGAAAGTTCATCATTATGCCTGCATGTGTTTGTAAAATCTTATTCAATAGATAGTTTACACCATGAAAAGAACCAAGTATTTCATCGAAGAAGAGCTGCTTGACTGGTATTCCCTAAGTCCTTCTGAAAGGTGGAGGGAAAGCCGGAAATTGTGGGAATTTTATATTTCAATGGGAGGTTCCCTTGATCCCGAACCCGATACACAAAGTCCTTTCTACTCTGCGTTCAAGAAAAGTGAAACATCTTCTCATGGGCGGTCAGGCATGCGTGTTTTACGGCGCAGCGGAGTTTAGCAGGGATACTGACATAGCCGTACTCGCCGAAAAGGACAACCTCGCCCGTATTTTATCTGCCATGAAGGATTTATCCGCCGAGGTCATAGCCGTTCCCCAGTTTAATGCGGAATTTCTGAAAATGGGACATGCTGTACATTTCAGATGCAATCATCCGGACGCCATGGGAATGAGAGTTGATATAATGTCAGTAATGCGAAATGTTGATCCTTTTGAGAAATTATGGAAAAGGCGGACCTCTATAATAACAGATGAAGGCTCCTACGATTTAATCTCTCTTCCGGATCTTGTCCTAGCTAAAAAAACCCAGCGGGACAAAGACTGGCCCATGCTAAGGAGACTCGTGGAGGCTAATTATTTTGAAAATAAAGATCTTCCCCAGAAAAACCATGTCAGGTTCTGGCTAAAAGAACTCAGAACCGCTGAGCTTCTTGTTGAGGTTGCCAATAATTATAAAAAACAGGTTCCGTCTATCCTAAAAGACAGGCCTCTCCTGAATTTCGCCCTCTCCAATTCACTCAAAGACCTTGAGAAAGCTTTGTTCGCGGAAGAGCTTTCTGAAAGAGAAAAAGACAGGGAATACTGGAACCCACTGAAAGAGGATCTGGAGAAAATGAGACGAAGCATTTTGCGATAACACTCTGACACTCCACTGCAGGGATAAAGTATCCGCCTGCCAGATGCAACTGAAAACACCGATAAAAGCATTTGCTATGAGCTGATTTCAAAATGCAAGGAAACTGTTGTCGCGGGAATATCTCTTGTTGGTGTTCACAACTTTAGTGTGTCTTCGTATTCATCAAGTTAGACACGCTAAAGCCGTGAACACCAACTTAAGAAATCAGCTAACCTGAGGCAATTTTGAAATTGCCTCGCTATAATTTTTTGTAAGTTCTAATTTAAACAGGAGAGACAAAGATGGAAGTTATGAAGATTTCAGGTATGAAATCGGCTTGCTTGATAGAACGCATCAATTCTGAAATTGAATTCGCAGGTAAGCTCTGCGGATTTCACAAGGAAAACGCCTCGAAATGGCGCGGGCTTATCAATAAGGCCCAGTCGATGGTCGAAGGAGCTGCCGCAACCGGTGATGTCGCAACAATTGCAAAAGCCGTCGCAGATGCCGAAGCCGTCCTGGTTCCGATTGCGGATTTCGCAAAAAAATACACGGTTTACTGTGTCGGACACGCACATATCGACATGAACTGGATGTGGCCGTGGCAGGACACTGTCTCCACCACTGTCGACACCGTAAGCACCGTTCTGAAACTCATGAGGGAATTTCCGGATTTCCATTTCAGCCAGAGTCAGGCCAGCATCTACGCAATCCTCGAAAAATACAGTCCCGAACTTCTGGAGCAGGTCGCCAGACGCGTCAAGGAAGGGCGCTGGGAAGTCACCGCGAGCCACTGGGTCGAATGCGACAAGAACATGAGCGGTGACGAAGCCCTCTGCAGGCATCTCCTGTATACCAGACGGTATATGAAAAAACTTTTCGGGCTTAAGCCTGAAGATGTTGAAATCGACTGGGCGCCGGACACCTTCGGTCATCCTGTCACAGTTCCTTCATACCTTGTAAAAGGCGGAGTCAAATATGTCTATCTGCACAGGCCCGGAGAGCTCGGTCCCGCAAGGCCACTCGCATTCCGCTGGAAAGCCCCGGACGGATCGACAGTGCTTGTGAGGAACGATTCCGGTCAGGGATATAACGGGTCCGTCAATCCCGGGATGATCAAGCCTCTGTGCAGCTTCGTTTCTGAGACAGGCTTGCCTTTCGTGATGTTCGTCTTCGGTGTCGGAGATCACGGCGGAGGTCCGACCCGGCGCGACATCATGCGCGCGATCGACATGGACAGCTGGCCGGTTTTCCCGAAGATTGTTTTCTCGACTGCAGCAGTATTTTTCAACCACCTGGAAAAAGACGCGGAAAAACTACCGCTTCTCGATTGCGAACTTAATTTCGAGGTGGCCGGATGCTACACCACACAGACCCTGATCAAAAAATGCAACAGGGTCTCCGAGAACCGCCTGAATGACGCGGAAAACGTAGCGGCGCTGGTCTCGCGGATATCCGGATTCAAATACAGGAGCGCCGACTTCGAAGAATGCTGGAGGGACACTTTGTTTTCGCAGTTCCATGACATTCTCCCGGGCTCGGGCGTCCACGACACCAGGACCTATACTCACGGGCTTTTCCAGAAGACAATGGCATCGCTTCTTTCCGAAGAGACGAAGGCGCTGAGACTCCTGGCATCGAAAATCGACACGACTTTCGCCGGTTCTCCGGAAAAACATGATCTGCCTCCCCAAAACATTCCCGCCGCTTTCGGAGGCGGTTCGGGATTTCTTTCTGCCCAGCAGATGGTGAGCCAGGCTGAACAGGGCATGGGCTACGGCCCCCGTCCGTTCTTGATTTTCAATACTCAGGCGTGGGACAGGAATGAAATAGCCGAAGTCACCGTCTGGGACAACACTTCGGGAAGGACTCATGCGGATTTCGCAAAACTTCCCTTTTCAGTTGTCGCTCCGGACGGGAAAGTCATCAAGCCCCAGCTCATTTCATCCGGAAACTACTGGGGGCATAATTATGCGAAACTCGCATTCCCCGTGAAAATCTCCGGCGGCGGATACGCCGTCTATGCCGTTGTCGAAAAAGAAACCGGCGAGAAAACAGGGGAGAGCCTGCGGCATCTCGGAAGAAAGCACACA
>JBAZRS010000654.1:0-3201 GCA_041662825.1 Victivallales bacterium
GATCCGTGACGCCGCGGGGCATCAGGTTGCCGCCGAGTCCGAGGTCCGCTACGAGCTTGTTGGAAACCCGGATAAAAAGACGTCGACCCCTGTCTCTATGGACCGGCAGCCGGCAGCAGGATTCCTGCGTATCAATCCCGCCACGCATACCGACGGCGTGTACAAGAGGAATGAACCGCTGGATGTCACCGTGCGGATTTTCCCCCAAGGCGCCAAGGAACTCACGCTGGCCTGGCGCCTGCGGGAATATGCTTTTGACGTGAAAGTGGCGGAAGGCAGGGAAAAAATCGCTATCGGCAAGTCCCCGTTCACAGATGTGACGGTGAAGGCCGCATGGAAGGAAGGGGTTGACGCCTATCTGCTGCTCCTGACGCTCCTGGACGGGGAAACAAAACTGGAGGAGCAGGAATACATTGTCGGAAGAAGCTCCGAGACGGCCGTGCCGTACGGTGATCGGGTCGGAGTCATTCCCGACCGCAATGACATAAAGCGGAAGCCATTCGTCCATGTGACCTACTCGCCCTCGAAAAAGGCGGATTTCCACCCGGCATTTGCATCACAGGAAGACGCACTGGCTGATTTTGTGAAATTTGCCGATGAAGCTTCCGGCATCACCCGCAACCTGACCTATTGCATGGGGCTGGAGAGGTTCATCATCCTGCCGGGGGTTTACGACTTTTCCCTTCTGGACCGGCTGGTGGACGCCGCGGCCGACCGGGGCTGTGTACTGACGTTCCGCATATCGCCGGAGTCAGTGCCTTCACGGGAGCGCGGCCTGACCTATGTGAAGTTCGAGAGGCAGCGGAATTATGACGGCACTCCGAATATCCAATATTATTATGGCGGCGGAGTTGCGCTCGCCGATCCGGGGATTTTCCAGGCTTGGAAGGAATCCTTCCGGGCTATAGGCCAAAGATACAGCAGACATCCCGGTTTCCTCGGGTATTACCTGATGCACGCCTGCGGGGACTGGGGCGGGTGGCTGGACCGCCCGTGGCGTGGGGAAATCGTCGGGTATGAACCGTCAACGCTCACCGCCTTCCGCAGCTATCTGCAAAAAGATCTGCAGCTGTCCCTGGAACAGCTCAACAAACGCTGGGGTACGAAGTACCGGACATGGAACGAGCTGTCTGCCCCCCTCCCTGATTTCAGCAAGGGCAAAGCGCCGGATCTGCGGCAGCAGTGGATGGATTTCACCCGTTTCAAGAACGAAATGGTGGATCGCTGGTTTCCCGACCTCAGCGCTGCCATCCGCGAGTTCGATCAGAAACATCTGATCATCGCCTACGGCTCCAATCCCAAAGGCCTCGTCGGCGTCGCCGACTACCTGCACAACGGAGGCAATCATTTTCTGCAGAAGGAAGGGGCATTCATGAAGGCGTGGGAGGGCGGTCTGGGCTGGATTACCGAACCGCATAACCCGTCCTTCTGGGCGGCCTACGGCGATCCGCGGCCGGATGGTGCCGGAGCCAACAAGGGCGCCGGCTGGGTTCTGGACTGGTCAACCTACATTATGATGGCTCAGGCAGGCGGAGGCGGAGCCAACCTGCACGTCTATTATACGCCGAACATCACCGGCGGTCTTTCCCTGACGGCGCACGCCGGAGGCATGCTGGCCCTGGACCGTTTCGAAAAATTCAAGCCGATCCTGCGGGAACTGCAGACCGTGAAAATGCCGCAGCCTGTCAAACAAGTGCTGGTCTTGCAGGATTTGAACACCCTCTTTGCCAAGCATCGCACCACGTTCCGGCCGAGGCTCGAAGACCTGAAACGCTGGTTCGAGCTCTTGAAACTCGACGCTGTGGATTACGAGGAACTGCGGGACGACAACCAGGCGAACGGGAAGCTTCTCCTGCCTAACGTCTTTGACGAGGTGATGAGCCGCAGCAACATCGAAACATTGGACAAACTCGTCAAAAACGGCGCCAAGATGATCATCACCGCCAACACCGGCCGTTACGCACCAGAAATGGGGGCGGAAACATTTCAGCTCCTGAGGTCGCTGGGAATCACTCCGCCGACAGGAGAATTCGTCCTCACAGACGCGAACGTGCGGGCTACTGTGACAGCCGAGAATCCGCTGTTCGCGAAACCGGCTGAGATAAAATTCTTCACGCTGGCGGATATGCGCCGGGAGCTGGCCGATCCCGTCAGCCAGAAGGCGTTCTTCAACTCGCCGTACCGCTGGCTCCCGGAAACCGATTATTTCGGATACTACCGCGACAATGCAAATGTCAACGGCGAGGTGCTGGCGCGTTTCGCATCCGGCGCTGTCGCGCTTTCGCGGCACAAAGTAGGTAAAGGAGAGGTGATAGTGTTCTGGGGTACGCCTGATTTCCGTCCTGAATGCCTGCAGGGTATGATGTCCCGCGCCGCCGACTGGGCGGGGGTTGTCAATCCACGGAAGGGAAGCCCGGTTCCATACACGCTTGAAGCGCACAGCGACACTCTCAACCGTCATTACGCGCTGATGTATCAGATTACGCCGGGAGATTATACGCAGAAACTCACGATGGCACCGGACGGGGACTTCTTTATAGACGACATGGTCTCCGATCAGAAACTCGGAACCTATAGCGGAAAGGAACTGCGGGAAAAAGGGCTGGATGTGCGCTTCATCAAAGGCTGTTCCCCGCTGAAGGTCATCCGCATGATTCCGCTGAAAATGATGAAGCATCAGCCGCAGTGGCTTGATCTCTACAGGCGGCCGGCAAAGTGAAGCGTGAAAAATAAAACGTAAAGCGTGAAAAGTGAAACGTAGAGAGAGAAGTATGGGATTGTAATTACGAGTTAGAGCCTGCTAGAAAAGGTAAAAGAAGAACACCCCTTGCGGGGTTAACTACAAACATAGAGCCTTGAATTAGAGGCTAATTCGTTAGTAGTCAAGCTCGTAAGAGCTGTTCTTTTCTTTGGGCATTTAAAATTGCGGCTATTTGACCGCCTAATTCAATGCAAAGGAATTTCAAAGTTGTGAAAATTAAGCATTTGTTTTTGAGCTTTATCTTCTGCGAATTGCGAAATTCGCACATGGAGTGCGGCAATTTATTGCCGCTTTTAACGACGGAATTTATTCCGTCCCAGAAGTAGGTAACACCGCGAAATGAATTTCGCGAACAAGGCTGTAACAAGTTACAGCACATACTATAATAAATACGGATTATTGATTGGAAGTATGGCCTCCTCTAAATTAAGACGAGACAA
>JBAZRS010000655.1:0-3199 GCA_041662825.1 Victivallales bacterium
CGGCATAGGCCGGGGTCAGCCCAGCTTGAGCGCTGAGCCAGTTGCAGTATTTGATTCCATCCAGCCACGACACGCAGATCACCGGCTCGCGGTCGCGCCAGGAAAATCCGTCCCGATATTTGCGGTGGCCGGGGTCGAAACGCTCGAACTCCTCGTTGGTCACCTCGCACTTGCCGATGGCGAAGGGCGAAAGGGTCACGCGATGCGCAGGCGCTTCGTCCGGCACGGTCTTGTCAGAACCCATCGTGAAAGTTCCGCCGGGAATCTCGACCAGTTCCGGGAAGAGCGCCGGACGGCGCGCGGGCTGAACTGTGGGCGCCACCTTGATCAATTCGACGGAGGCGATGACCGGCGTGCCCTGGTCGCAGCGCAGTGGAGGATGCACGCCCTTGGCAAGCGGCTTGGCCGTGCCGTTCTCCATCCAGACCGCTTCGAGGAAGCTGGTCTTGTCGTAGAGCGACCAGAGGAAACTGACAGTCTCGAAGACACCTTCGCCGGTCGGCGGGAGAAAGAGGGGGATGTAGTAAGGATACTCGCCTTCGCCGCGCGGCGGACCGTCGGCACAGAGGGTCAGGCGCGCTTCCGCCGTCGCCGGGTTGCTGTAGCGCACTCGCACGTTGTAGGTGGCGGTAGCCAGTCCCTTGACGGCCAGACGCACGCCGCTGCGGTCTTTGGCCTGATTGCGGATCCCGCGCTCGTCGGCCACGGAGACGATCTCGGCGCCATTGCGCAATTCGCCTGCTACGGCCTCGAGGCGCATGGTGACCGGACCGACGGCGGCCCCACCGGTCCACGTGCGGTTGGCGAAGTGGTCGCCCTTCCATGAATTCTCCTTGGTCATGGTCTTTTCATCAATGATCTGCTTGCGTCCCACAAATGAGGTCAGCTCTTTGCCGCCGCGTACGAGCTTGAACCGCGGCGTCCCGGCGGCCATGGGAACGTCCACATGCGCCACGCCCGCAGGCTGCTGGAAGCGATGCGTCTTCCCGCCCAGTTCGACGAGCAGTTCCGCCGGTGCCGTCAGGAACGTCGTCGCGTATAACTTGTCCTGGACGTCGTCGTGGATCTGGTCGCGTTTGCTCGCCGCCGTCAAGGTGATGTCCAGCCATTGCTCCTTCTCGGGCTCCCATTGCTTGCGCAGCCACTGCGAGCGATTGCGGTAGGTGTAGTAGACCTTGTCCTGCGCGATGGCCGGCTGGCGGCGCGCTTTGAACCAGCGCGCGTAGTAGCCCGTGGCGTCGAGGAACGACTCGTCGCGGCTGACCACCTGCTTCTCCCAGTCCTGCTGCCAGCGCCAGGGCATGAGCTGCGAATCCTCGGTGTAGTCGTTCCAGGTGACGATCTCGACCCACTCCGGCCGGTCACGCACGATGCCCTGCCACATGACGTCGTAACCGCGGAACCCCTGGAAGTCGCGCAGGTTCGGGCTGTTGTAGGCGGGCGCCACGCCTGCCATGAAAATCTTGCCGTGCCGGTAGGCCGCGCGGCGGATGGCGGCGTTGTCGCGAAGCAGGTCGTTGACCGTGCCGTCGATCGCGAAGAGGAAGTGGCCGTCAAGCGGATCGTGCCCGGTGAGCTGCCAGTCCGCCGATTCGTGGCTGTAGGCCATCTTGTGCTTGGGCACCAGTTGCGTGTTCGGAACGAAGAGGAACTCGTAGCCCTCGCCGCGCACGGTGCGGACCGGCTCGCCCCAGCGCAGCGTTCCAGCCCAGCCGCTGATCACAGCCTTGCCGTTCCAGCGGAACTGGTTCGGGTGCTTGTAGAAACGCCGGAGCATGTCCGGCAGGAACTGCGTGGCGCCGTCGGGGGACATCACCAGCTTGAAGTCCGTATTCAGGCGGCGCGCGGCTTCGTACATGCGTTCGGCGGCCTTGACATAATTGCCGTCCTTCAGCTCTCCCGTCTTCGCGTCCTTTTCCGTCCAGGCGCCGCAGTTCAGCGCAAAGCCGTCGATGCCGTGGCGCTGCGCCAGTTCGATCTCCTGCATGTAGAACTCGACAGTGTTGAAGAAGCAGGTCATGTAGTGGGCGAAGACCAGATGGCGGCCGTCATCCGTGCCGCGCTTGTCCGGCGCCGTCGCCTCCGTGCGTGCGGCGACTGCCTCTAAACGCGCGTTGACGTCGGAGGATGCTGGCGCACCCAGGGCCGACAGGGCCAGCGATGCGGTTGCCAGAATTGAATGGATGACAGTTTGTGTTCTCATAATATCTCCATGTATATTGGTTTTTTACTGTAATAAACTTCAGATTTCACCATTTTGAATTTAACTCGTAATCCGTAATCGTCTACCGTTTTCCTTCTGAATCGGCACCGATTGCGAACGACTTCATCATAATGACAGTGAAATCAGATATTACGGTTTTACTGAAAACCTTATCCAGAGACTCCAAGGTCATAATAACGCTTCTTGTACACAATAATATCCTGGCATCCATCCCAATTTAGCGCCGCATGACAATTGATCTGGAGAAAAACTCTATCTTAAATTGCCGACTGCGGCATAAAAGGACATACAAAATATCACATAAAAACGCTGTCAATCTTGCAAAATAACGCAGATACGGGTAAATTAAAATTCACAATTTAAAAATAAAGAGGAGGGGAAAATGAAAAAGTTAACTATCATTGATATCAGGAAGATGGCAAGAAAGCTTGGCCTGTCTCCAGTCAAGACCGCCAAGAAAGGCGAAATCATCCGCGCCATACAGGCCGCCGAAGGGAACACCCAGTGCTTTGGCACCGGCGTTGCCAAGACCTGCGGGCAGGAGAAATGCTGCTGGCGTCCGGACTGCCTTGAAGCATAGGCCCGCAAACATGGAATGGGAAATTCATGATGCATCATGAATTTTCCTGCCCCGTACACCAATATACTGCAAATGATGAGAAACTATTGGCAGTTATTGCTCCGCCATTCGGCCGGGGGCTCGCCGCTTGATTCCCGGCATCTAAGCCCAGGCTGAGGATTTCCCCTTTTTCGGATCGCTTTCGCCGGAAAGTTTCTTCATGGTGGGAATGGCCTTGGTTTTTGTGGATATGTCCTCCCTTACCATTTCCTTCTGGGCCGAATGGAACACCCTCTCCCTGTCTTCCATGGCCTTGTAAAGGTTTATTTTGCTGAGAATTTCCGCAAACCTGGGCCTCTGCATCGGATGGTACGAAAGCATGTCCAAAACAACGTTGCTTATTTCCACAGGGATAT
>JBAZRS010000656.1:0-3196 GCA_041662825.1 Victivallales bacterium
GTGAGAGAGCTGCCTGTTCGCTCCAATGTCTTCAAACGGAAGATGTGAAACGACTGTAGTGCCAGCATGGCACTTAAGTCGTTGACTATCAACATGTCCTTTTTTAGCGCGCGGAAGTTGGGCTAGCGCTCCCGCATTTCCGAACTTTCGAACTCTGAGGCTTAGTGTCTTTGTGCCTTCGTGGTTATCCTCTTAATATCCGAACTATCGAGAATACCAGAAGAGCAGGGCCGCCGCAACCAGGAAGAGCCAGTAGTCCAACGGCATGAAGATGAACCAGCGGTGACCGTGCCATTTAATGTCCTTCCTGTTGAACTTCCTGAATCCGTAATGCGGATTGAGGACGAACCAAAGAAAATCCTCGAGTATCCAGAACGTGATAAGCGAGGCGAGTATCCTTGCCTCAAGTTTCAGGGACCATGCGCACCCCATGAAAAACACCGTGTGGAAAATCAGGATCAGGAACGGGAAAACCCAGGCGTGATATCCTGTCATCGGGCGTCCGCCCCAGAAAATGTCCAGGAGCCAGTGTTTCTCTATGCGCCAGGTCGGGAGTCCGGCCCCCCAGCCTTCGCCACCTTCAATGTGTATTTCCACCTTTGCAAAGAAGAATGCGAGAATCAGAATCCAGAACAGCAGGATGAATAAGTCCATGGGCTCAGTCTCCGGCTAATGAGAGTTTTGTTATTTAACGTATCGGAATTTCTGTTAAGACAACAACATCCAACATTGAACATCGAACATTGAATTAAAAATTAATTCATTCGAAGTTGGACGTTCGATGTTCAGTGTTCGATGTTCAAATTATTAAGAGTCGCGGCCTGCTGTCGCCTATTTTTAGGTATAGGAATTTCACAGTTGCGCCCCATAAATAGCAAGACACGCTAAAGCCGTGAACTCCAACTGAATCCCATCTGTCTTCTGTCGTCGGTTTTTCCCCATTTGAAGTTGAATATTGGAAATCCGGATTATCTTCACTTCGCAATTCGACATTCGTAATTCGATATTCTATTGTTCAAACTAATTTTTAATTTGCATCAGTGCGGTCAAGGACAATTTCAAGAATCTCCATTGCGGCGTCCGGTCTTCCGATCCTGATTGCGGATTTGCGCATTTCGCAGAGTTTAGCCGGGTTTTTCAGGAGTTCCGCGAGTTTGAATTCGAGGACGGCGGCATTGTGCGCCTTGAGAGCAGCCCCGTTTTCAAGAAGATAGTCGGCGTTGCGCTCCTCCTGTCCTGGAATCGGGGAAATCACAATCATCGGAAGTCCCATTGCAAGGCATTCCGACGTTGTCAGACCGCCGGGTTTGCTTATTGCCAGATCGCTTGCGGCCATGTTTACTTCTATTGTTGATGTGAATCCGGCAGGCTTTAATTTCCCCGGGAAAGCCCTTTCAAGTTTTTTAAGCTCTTCCAGGAGCGCCTTGTTTTTTCCGGCGAGAGCCATTATCTGGAAGTCGGAGCAGATGTTCAAAAGCCGCTCCGCAATCAGATGGGTTCCTCCGACACCGAGTCCGCCCGACATCAGGAGTATCGTTGTCATGTCCGGATTTATATCAAGCTGCTTTGCACATTCGGCGCGTGAATATTTCCTGCCGAACACCGGCATTATCGGTATTCCTGTGACATGTATCTTGTCCGGATTTATCTCTTTCTCCTTCATTCTCCATGCGACCTCGGAGCTTGCCGCGAAATATCCCGACATGTGCGGCTGAATCCAAAGGCCGTGTATGTCGAAGTCGGTTACGGCGACCCAGACCGGCGCATGAAATTTCTTCGCCCCTATCATTTTTGAAAGGAGCTCGGCCGGGAGGAAATGGGTGCAGATCACAATGTCCGGTTTTAATTCCGCTATCTTGTTAAAAAGTCTTTTCGTGTTGAGTTTCTGGACTGCATGTCTGATTTTTTTCATCAGGGAATCCTCTTTCCCCTCTTTGTCGGTCTGTGTGTAGAGAAAACCCCAAAGTGCGGGGCTCCGCTCAATCAGTTTTATATATGAATCGGCATAAATATTTTTGAACAGTTTTGGAACGAAGTCCATGACGTCGAGATGAACTGCGGCATGGGATGGGAAATTCTCCTCCGCGGTCTTTCGCAGGGCTTCGGCGGCGCGGACGTGTCCTGCGCCGGCGGAAACACTCAGCAGGAGTATGGTTTTTTCATTTTTCATGTTTACGTCCGGACTGTTTAATGTTTTCATGATATATTTAAAATACTTCTCAAACGGTGCGGAGTAAAACCGGGAAGCGACATTGAGCCATGGTATGCCGGGCGGCTGCGCTTGACATTAACAGAAAACTAACAATTGCTTAATAGGCGACTAATCATAACCTTATATGATAACAACATATGAAATATAAAACTCTGTTCATAAGTGACGTGCATCTCGGGACAAATGTCTCGCAGGTTGTGGCCCTGCTGAAGTTTCTAAAGGAAAATGAATTCGAGAAACTGTATCTGGTCGGGGACATTGTTGACATGACCGCCATCAGGCGCCGTTATTTCTACTGGGATGAAAACCATAATACGCTTCTTCAGAAAATCCTGCGCATGGCGAGGAAAGGGGTCAAGATTGAATATGTAATCGGGAATCATGATGTCTTCCTGGAATTTTTCATCCAGGAGCATTTCGGGAACATCGGGCTCAAGGAAAGGGATGTCCATGTCACAGCGGACGGGAGGAAATGCCTGGTTATGCACGGGCATCAGTTTGACGGCGTGATCAAGGAGCTGCCCTGGCTCTACTGGCTCGGGGATACGATGTATGATTTCGCCCTTTTCCTGAATACCTGGTTCAACAGGGCGAGGCGTCTTGCCGGCAAGGACTACTGGTCACTGTCCCTTTACCTGAAGACGAAGGTGAAAAATGTGATAAAGTTCATGAACAACTACGAGCAGCTTGTGATACATGAAGTGAAAAAAGACAAGAGCTTCGACACGGTTATCGTAGGGCATATCCACATGGCGGCAGACAAGGAGATTTCCGGGATACGGTATCTGAACTGCGGCTGCTGGACGGAATTCTGCTCCGCGGTGGTGGAGCACGAGGACGGAAGACTCGAACTGATCCGGATCGGATGAGGCGGCTGAGGTAATTTCAAATTGCCTCACGTGCGCTGATTTCTTAAGTTGGAGCACAAGCTTTAGCTTGCGTAACATGATGAATATTAAGGCAAATCAAAGTTTGAATTCCAAA
>JBAZRS010000657.1:0-3195 GCA_041662825.1 Victivallales bacterium
TGCGTCAGTCAATTTCCCCTTTTGCATTCTTCTCCGACAAAGCTCAGGACAAAGCTCGCGACAAAGTTTAGTGGAGTCAAGCAAAGACTCCATGATTGAAAAAAAATCAGGTTTCCAGAAATTCTTAACCAAGGTGCGTCAGCGTTTGCCGGAAAACCTCCCGGCAGTATCCGCAGACGTGGCAGCGGCGGTCGCAGGTGGACGTCTTCTCAAACCAGTCCGGCGGGAATTTCCTGTTTGAGATGATTGCCGGGGCGAAAACCATCGAGAAAGTCGGCTCGAAAAGATCAAGGAGGTTTCCGTCATGCCTTCCGTTCACATACGCATCTATCACCATCCTCGGGTTCGAATGGATGCGTGTAGCAAGCTTCACCACGTCGGCAATCCCCTCATAGTTGTGCAAATCCTCGGGCCTTATCCAGGATGCCTTCAGTATTGCGGAACGTTTTTCCGGATCCCTGAAAAGATTCCAGCAGACATGGGGGACAAATCCTTCAATCCCCTCCTTGCCGGAAGCTTCCGAATCGTGCGCGACAAGATTGTCGTGGAAAAGCTGTCCCGGACAGCAGTAGAGGCAGCCGCTGTTCGCCAGTATGCAGAGCTTCTTGCCGTTTTCGACACACCATTTTTTAGTATCCAGGGCATGCCGGATGTTCCGCTGGACATCGCGCTGGAGATGGAAGCTGTCGAAAAGCTCCGAGACATATCCCATTGATTCCGGAGAGCCGATCTTCATGTTGACGGAGGCGCGCACTTCTACGGACGGGAAATGTTTTTTGAAAACAGAGGCTATTGCAATTGACGATGTCGTTATGATCTCAAGCCCTCCCGCCACCGTCATCACACGTTCTGCAACGGTTACGGTTTCTTTCTCCAGTTCCCTGCTGGCTGCCTTGCCTCCGTAGCAGGCGGCATTGAAGAGGAGATCAAGCTTCACTCCGGTTTTCCGGATCTCTGAAATGTTGTATTCGAGATCTTCTACGGAGCCGTTGTCGTCCACATTCCTGCCTTTGCCGAGGGAAGGCCTGCCCGACGCCTTGCCCGGCCAGGCGAAATACACTTCCGAAATTTGCCCGCGGTAGTCCTCGACAATGGAGAGGAAGTCCTCCCCGTTGTCAGGCTCCTGATATCCGACTGCAAATTTGATTTTCGAGTTCTTATTCATGTTTCAATAAATTCGAAATCTCAGTTACCAAACTCCAAATAAATGACAAATAAGAAACATGCCTTGCGGCATTGATCCCCCTTCGCTGGAAAGCTATGGAGGGACAGGCTACAAACGAATAAATATCAATTTGTAGTTAGACCTTGCTCGAAAAGGTTTTTGGAACAGCTCTTACGAGCTTGACTACCAACAAATTCGCCTCAAATCCAGAGTTTATTGTTTGTAGTTAACCCCGTAAGGGGTGTTCTTCTTATACCTTTTCGAGCAGGCTCTAGTTAAGCCCACAAGGGCTGTTCTATTCCTTGTCTGTATTCCGGGTATAGAATTCAGTCCGCGTTGCTTGCCGCTTTAGCGGATGCATAAGGAGCTTCATACGCGGTGGGATAGGGGGCCTTGCTCCAGTCTACATTCCATTTGGCGCGCCTGCGGAACTTTTCCTTGAACTTGTTCTTCAGGACACCTCTGGCTTCAAGCGACATCATGCAGGCCCTTGTGCAGCCTGCGGCGCCGCAGACAGCTTGTCCGGTGTTGTAGAGGTTGCGGGGTTTATCCTTGAATGGCGTCCAGGATCCGCGGCCGATATTTTCCTGGCCTTTGATGTATCTTTCATTTTCAGGAACGGGTGAGTCATGCCTTACCCCTCCCACGAATGTATCGTCGCATTTTGACATGTTGACGTCGGACCATTCAAGATCCTTGCCGGCAAGCTTGACTTTTACAGTCTTGTCTGCGGGTATGCAGGCTCCCGGGCAGGCTTTTACACACGCCATGCACTTGTTGCAGAGTTGCGGTCCGGAGTAAATGGGATCCGGTTCGAGTTCCGCATCGGTCAATATTATACCCACGCGGTTTCTCGGTCCGAACTGAGGGGTCAGGAGCATCTTGCTGAATCCGATTTCGCCGAGGCCGCAGAGATAAGATGCGATCCTGAGCTGGACCATCACATCGGGGGCGGCCCTGCCGGGAGCCACGGGACGTGAAAATTCCTCCCTGCGGTATCCGTGATTGTCAATCGCCCTCCAGTCGCTCTGGTGGCCCATGGGAATCGCCTCGCAACCGCGGTCCTCGATGAATTTGCTGAGGTTGATGACAGTCATCGGCATGTAAAGATAGGTGATGCCGCCGTATCCCATGGAGGAATAATTGCTGAAATATGTTCCCTCCTCAATGCCGCGCATGCTTCCGCGCATGACCCTGAAGGCCATTGCAATGATTGACTTGCACTCCGGCATTATCTGCCTCGGATCCATCTGCAGCGGGGCGCCCTCCCACCTTTCGATGTTGCCGATGCCCACCGAGTCCGCTCCGAATGCGAGCGCCTGTCTTTTCACGAGTTTTGCCGCCTCTGCGGGATTGTCGAGATCCGGCTGGCCGAATTCGAGTTCAACCCCGTCTGTTTTTTTTGCAAGCATCTTATTCCTCCTTTGTTTCAGATATTTTTTTTGCAGCTGAGATGAGAATTTCAGAATACGCTTTTTCCAAGGTGTTCGCTTTTTCATCAGGCCGCAGCTTGACCGAGATTCCGAGACTGCCGCGCATCGGTCCGTTGCCTGAAAAAACCGGAACGGCAAGCCGGAGCACATCCTTTTCACTGAACAGGCTTATCGCATAGCCGCGCTCCCTTGTCTTCTGCAGATATTTCATGAGGGATTCCTCATCCTTCCAGTATGTCAGGCCTTCCTCGATGAAGGGATGGCTGAGCTTAAGCCAGGATATGCCGTCGGGATCACCGAAGGCGAGATGGACTAGGGCCGACACGTTATAATAGAGGTGAAATCTTGTAGCCGCAGAATGTTGGACTATTCCCGGCATGTCGGGACTCATCCTGAGGGTTACGCTTATGTCTGAATTGCTGATTTCGGAGAAGGTAAGGACGGCGCTGCCGATTTTGGAGGAAATTATTTTCATCTCAGTTTCCACTTTGCCGTGGAGCCCTGAAGCTGAACTCGTTTTCATGAGCTCACGGAAAATGTTGCCTGTCCTGAGCCGTCCGTCCGCGCATTTCTCGACAAATCCCTTCAGGCGGAGTG
>JBAZRS010000658.1:0-3191 GCA_041662825.1 Victivallales bacterium
AAGGGCCTATGTTTGCGAAATTCGCACGCCTTACCCCGGGGAGCCAGATGATTTCCCCGTTTTCATTGCATACTGCGGGTATTTCCTTTTTACGGTCTGCCGGGATTTTCGCCGATTCGAAAAGTTTTTTCAGGTGTACCTGCGTAGTTTTGCCGAAGGGGATCATGACGTCTCCGTTGCGGCACTCCCTGACTGTAAGCTTAGAAGGGAAAAGGTCGGCGTCAAAGTAAACGGTGTTCTCGCCGCGTTTAAATTCCGGGGTGGGTTTTCCGGAAAATATTTTCACCTTGAGTTTGAAATTGCGCCAGCGCAACTCCCCGGTTGTTTTCCATCTCCAGCTTTTCTGAGGTTCCTCCTTTGATTCATCTGCACTTCTGCAAAATGAGATATTCTCTTTTTTTATGCTTAAAAAAAGAGATTTGCCATGAAGTGGCAGAAGAACTGTTTTTGCATCCGAAGATTTCCTGGATGGCAGGCTGTTCAGTTCGGCATTGAAGCGAAGCATGAATTCGCTGTCCGGGATGAATTCGGATTTTGTTTTATCCGAGATCCAGTATCTCAGGAAGCGCACAAGGACGGCGGGATGCATGTTTTTCAGATACTCGGTGTCGACGGATTCCCCGGTTTTAACGGATTTGAACATTTCCGACGCGGCATTCTCGATGAAATCGGCATCCTGTTCCAGCGCATGCACCGACTTCAGTATGGAGGAACCGGCATTGGGGAATTTCTCCGAAATCAGGGGGATGACCCTGTTCCTGAAAAAGTTCCTCCTGTATTCGTTTTCAGCGTTGCTGCTGTCCGTTCTCCAGTCAGACACTCTTTTGCTTTTGAGGAAATCTTCAATTTCCCCTCTTTTATATCCGAGTATGGGCCTGATGAATGTGATATTCCCGATTTTCTGGATTTCCCGGAGCGAAGTGAGGCCGGAAACGTTTGAACCGCGCAGGAGTCTGAGGAAGACATTTTCAATCCTGTCATTGGCGTTGTGCGCCAGGGCGACAAGTGAGGATTTGTCGGCGGCCATAATCTCCCACTGCTCAAGCCTGAGCCTTCTGGCGGCGGATTCGGTGCTTTCCCCGGGATGCATCGTCGTCTTGACGTTAAGGGTGATCTTGGTGAAGTCGATATTGCGGAGTTCGCAGAACTTCCTGCACCAGTTCGCGTCGTCGGCACTTTCCTTGCCCCGGAGACCGTGTTCAAAGTGGACGGCTTGCAGTTTGAATCCATGTCTGGCAGCCTCCTGTGCAAGCAGAAGGAGCAGGGCGGTGGAATCTGCGCCGCCGCTGAAGCCGGTGAAAATCTTTCTGAATTCAAGGGCTTTGTTTCTTCCGAAAAAATCAGATATGGTCATCATTGCCGTTTCCAAGTTTGATTTAATGCGATATTCCACTATTTTCAAGGGATAAAAGTTTCTAATATACTATGATTTTATGAAAGAAAAACCGAATTCATATTATGGCTTTCCCCGGCAACGGGAATTTCATGCTTTCTGCTCCGCAGCCCTGCTTCTGCTTGTCTTGACCGGATTCCTGCACTTCTGGAAGATCGGGGAGATCCCGAACGGTTTTTTTGTCGATGAAAGTTTAATCGGGTACAGCGCCTGGTGCATATATGAAACAGGTGCTGATGAATTTGGCACCGAATATCCGGTGTTTCACAGAAATGCGAACAGTTTATTTTGCACTTCACCCGATCCGGTGGTGATGCATTTCCTGGCGCCGATGGTAAAGGTGTTCGGGCTTGAAAAATGGGTTGTGAGGGGCAATTGCGCCCTTTTCCTTCTACTGGCGTCAATAGCCTTTTATTTCCTGGCGACAAAATTTGTCGGCAACAGGTGGATATGCCTGGGCGGGGCGTTTGTCTTTTCAATACTCCCGTGGATCTTCCCATTGAGCAGGATAGGCATTGGCGGGCACATGCATTTGCTGTTGGGGATCATCGCGGGATGCTATTTTCTGCTGGACGCAGTCGGGAGAAGATCCAAGGTTTCGGCGATATTGGCAGGTGTCTTCTGCGCTTTTGCCATGTATTCCCAGAATCCGGGAAGACCTATTGTTGCATCGCTTTTAGTATGTTTTGTTTTAGCATTAAACGTCCTGCTGATCAAGAGATGGAAAGTTTTCGCCGTATTTATAGTGACTTGTGTCATATGCCTCCTGCCCATGATAAACATAGCCTTGAACAGTCCTGACAGCATGACGTCCAGGTTTTCGACAATCAGCGTGTGGAGTGACAATTGCGGAATTTTTGAGGTCATGCTTCGGATACTCGGTAGGTACATTGAGTATTTCAGCCCGGTTTTCCTTTTCATTTCCGGGGATCCGATCCTGAGACATCATACCGGAGAATCAGGTGAATTATATATCTTCATGCTGCCGTTCATTATTGCCGGATTATACAGTCTGTACAGGGGGTTCAAGGCTAAATCCTATTACAGGTTCCTCTGTTTCTTCCTTGCCCTCTATCCGCTTTCAGCCGCGCTTACAATCAGCCACATGCACAGCACCAGGGCTGTCAACGGCGCCGTCCTGTGGAGCATTGTGGCCGTTCTCGGAGCTGAATACATATGGGGTAAAAGGAAAGACAAGACATTTAAAATAATGCTCTATTCGTTTTTGGCGTTCTCCATATTTGAAACCTCTTCATATTTTGCAAACTACTTCGGCAAATATGTTGAAAAGTCAAGATTTGAATTCATCGCGCCGCCCATTGAGGCGTTCGAGTATGCGTTTGAAAATCTGAAACCCGGGGAGACTCTCTATGTGTCCTCATCGGTCATACCTCAGAAAATAGATGCCGAGTTCAAGCCGTTATGGTATTCTTATTTTCTCTTTTTCGGAAAGGTGCCGCCGGAAGTTTACCGCAAAAGCGGAATCCCGAAAGATTACGTATGCATGTACAGTGGGAAAATTTCAAAACCAGGGATACTGATAAGGAATAATTTCATTGAGGGCAGAAATAAGGATGGCAGGATCATTGCCGTCGATAATCCTGAAACGATTCCGGAAAACAGCAGCCTGATCCATAAGATTCCCATCATGCCGAATTCAAAGTACTGCATTGAAATATACAGGTTTTGACATTTGCGGCCACTCCCGTCCCATGGATGATTGGATGAATGGATTGCTGGATGGTTGCGTATCAGAGACATATGAATAAAACAATCCTGTAAAAAAATCAGAAATGCC
>JBAZRS010000659.1:0-3187 GCA_041662825.1 Victivallales bacterium
AGTCACAATTCCTGTCAGTTCACCGGCATTCGTGTTTTCCCCGGGAAACCGGGTCGGTCACGATGGCCGTTCCGGCAATGTTTTCCGTCAAACCTGGAATGCTTACGCCTATTTCAGAGTCTCATGGGAAACCCCGAGCGCGACACCCCAGGCGAAAATCCTTTTGGACATATCAACTTACGCCCCCTCATTCAGGCCGCCGACTCTGGCGTACTGCATCGACGGGGTATGGAAGGCAAATGTCAAATGCGCCGATGAAATTGTCATCGCCGACATCAAGAACGCCGGGAAACACGAGTTAGTGGTCTTCCTCCAGAACTCGGAACAGAAGGAACGCTGGGGAAGCGAAGGTAAAAGCGGTTTGAACGTGCTTAGGATCACCGGACTCCAGGTTGACGGCGGAAGCACTCCGGTTCCGGATGCCCCCAGGGAGAAATGGGCTTTGATTATAGGTGACAGCATTACGGAGGGGATTGGCGCCAGCGTCATCTCTCCGTATTCCAATCTGATCGGGCAGGCCCTGCAGACACAGGGTTATGAATACGGGATCAGCGCCTGCGGTTGGAGCGGTTGGCTCAACAAAGGCGACAATCCTCCGGGGGATGTTCCCGGCTACTATGTCATTTCCAACTCCAGCAACGGAGTCGGCGGCAAATACGATGATGCGGTAAGCCGCTGGAACAAGATTGACGGCAACCGCCATTCCCTGCTCGATGCCCAGGGACGTATCAGCTCTTATGGCAAAACCGGACAGGAGCCTTCATTGATATTGATCAATTACGGCACAAACGATGCTCTCCACAAGTCCAATCCAAGCGACACTGTTGCCAGCATCACCCAGAGTCTGGCGGCATTGCGCAACAGTGCGCCCAAGGCCCAGATCATCATGCTCATTCCTTTCGGGCGCTATTGTCAAACGGAGATTATGACGGCCGTAAAAAACTACAGGGCAAGTCACCCGACAGACCAGAAAATCGCAGTCATAGACTTGGGGCCGGGCGTGCCCAGGGCTCTTGCCGTTAAGGATGGCCTTCTGGGCGGACTTCACCCCAATGACCGCGGCCATGCGCTCTTCGCCGCCCAGCTCATACCGCAGATAATCACGATCTTGAATTCACCCGCTAAAAATAATTAAAAGAGAATAAATTTTTCTGTTCCAGAAAAATTTTCAATGCATGCTGTTGAATGAGTGAGGAGTGAGAGGGATGCAAAGTTCGCCTAGCCGGAATTCATTCCCCGAAGAGCGTCATTGCGGTCGCCCGGTTTATTTTCAGGCTCACCAGATCGCCGATCTTTATCCCCGGCGCAGGTTCAAAAACCACGACCTTGTTTGTGTCGGATCGTCCGCACCACCTTGAAGCGTTCCGCTTGCTCACGCCTTCGACAAGGACTTCGAGGGTTTTACCGACAAGCGCCTTGTTGTTCTTCTCCGTCGCTTTTGCGAGATCCGCAAGGAGGATCTGGTTGCGCTCCTCCTTGACGGACTGCGGCACATCGTCTTTCATCTCGGCCGCCTTTGTCCCGCTGCGCGGCGAATACTTGAAAATGTAGGCGTTGTCGAATGAGACTTCATTCATGATATTCCTGGTCGCAAGGAAATCCTCCTCGGTTTCCGAAGGGAATCCGACTATGATATCGCTGGAGAAGGTAATGCCCGGCGCCTTCTCCTTCAGGGAATTGACAATGGAAAGATATTTTTCCGACGTGTAATGCCGGTTCATGAGCTTGAGGATCCTGTCTGAACCCGACTGCAGGGGAAGATGCATGTTTTTGCAGACCTTCGGGATATTGGCAACCGCATCTATGAGTTTATCATTGAAGTACTGCGGGTGCGGCGACGTAAAGCGGATCCGGCGCAGGTCTTTTATACCGCTGAGTTCCTGGAGAAGCTCGGCGAAAGGCGATTCTTCCGTAGCCTGCCCCCTGCCCTCAAGTCCGTATGATGCGACATTCTGCCCCAGCAGGATAACCTCGCTGATTCCTGAATCTACCAGTGCTTCAGCCTCTTCAACAATGTCATCCGCAGGCCTGCTCTTCTCTCTGCCTCTGACATAGGGGACAATGCAGTAGCTGCAGAAGCGGTTGCAACCGCGCATCACGGAAATGAATGCAGACACCTGATTATTGGAGTAAAGATGTCCGGACAGGCTCTCAAGAACATCGGTATCCGCATCGACCGCGACGACATGCTCCCTCTTCCTTATCTGTCCGGCTATTATTTCAGGCAGTTTGTGGAACTGGTCGGTGCCGGCGACAAAGTCCACGTGCGGAATGTCCTCGATTATCTTCTCTTTGAGCCTCTGCGCCATGCAGCCCAGAACCCCGATTATGATGTGGGGCTTCTTCTTTTTAAGTTTAACCAGTATTCCGACTTTGCCCAGCGCCTTCCTTTCGGCCTGATCTCGCACGCTGCAGGTGTTGAAGAGGAGGATATCGGCATCTTTTTCGTCGTCCACCTTCTGGTATCCTTCGGCGATAAGTGCCGAGGCGGCGGCTTCGGAGTCGCGCTCGTTCATCTGGCATCCGTATGTCTTGATGTAAAAATTCATTCTGCCTGTCTGGCTCCCTGTCCCTGTATTGGAAAAATTTACTTTTGCAAAGTAAATTTAAATCTGATTTTACGCATACAACATAGAAATGTGAAACAAAGGCGTTAAGATACATCCTTATGTGTTTTTTGCCCGCAAACAAATATCTATATCCAAATATCCTCCCTCACCGAGGCTTCCCACTTCGCCCGAGGGTCTACGAGGGACAGGTCGGGGAACAGGTCAAAATCCGAAACAATAAAGGAAACCTCTAAAATACGAATTTGAAATTTGTTTCGAATTTCGGGTTTCGTGCTTCGAATTTCTCTTTTTGCACACGTTTAAAACACAGAACAGTGAAACAAGATCTCTAAATCACTTTTATTAAATGGGGGGTATCGATGGAAGGCGTATTTGTCCTGATTGCACTGGTTTTTCTCGGCGTAATCCTTATTTTCCCAATCTGGATGATCGTAGTCCTCTACCAGATAAAGAACTCGCAGGAGAAAATCAATTCCGAATTCCGCGAGTTCATGCATATTGAACGCCTGAAACGCAAGGAAACGCAAAAAGAATTCATCCTGAAGGAAACCCCAAAACCGGCCCCCGCAGCTGTCCCCGTTGCTTCGCATGTCCCTCCCCCCGCCCCTGTTGTTGCG
>JBAZRS010000660.1:0-3178 GCA_041662825.1 Victivallales bacterium
CATATCCTGCTCTGCGGCATGATTGTAAGCATAGTCGCCGGGGTGGCCGTAAGGAATTCCTCGAATTACAGGAGTTTTTTCCTGCGCGGAGCCCTGGCCGTGTCGCTTATCCTTCCGTTCATTGAAATAGTGCATTTCCTGAATCTGGGGGAAAAGGCGGATCTCATTACATTTTCCTTTTTCTTCAGCATGGCCAACGGGATAGTTGTGACCGCCATGTCGATGTTCCTCATTTTCATTCTCGAGCCCATATTCCAGGTCAGCACCGACATGAGCCTGCTCATCCTGTGCGATTACAACCATCCGCTGCTTAAAAGGCTACAGCTTGAGGCCCCGGGCACATATCATCACAGTTTGGTGGTGTCGACCCTTGCGGAACATGCCGCCCAGGACATAGGGGCCAACCCCATCGAGGCGCGGGTCTGCGCCCTCTTCCATGACATAGGGAAACTCACAACCCCGGAATATTTCATTGAAAACAACATCGGCGAAGACAGCAAGCATGATGATCTCAATCCGCGGATGAGCAGCCTGGTGATCCTCAACCACGTCAAGGACGGGGTCGACATCGCAATAAAATACAAGCTCAGGAAGATAATCAGGGATGCGATAGAGCAGCATCACGGGACTGACATGGTGATGTATTTCTACCGGCGCGCTGTTGACGAGGGCCGGGAATCAGATTCCGATGTCGCTGAAATAGACTATAAGTATTCCGGCCCCCTCCCCAGGGAAAAAGAGGTGGTCATTGTCAGCCTGGCGGATTCCTGCGAAGCAGCTTCGCGGACTCTGCAGAAGCCGTCACCGGCCAAGATAGACTCCCTTGTGTGGGAGATATTCAGGAAAAGGATTAGGGACGGGCAGCTGAATGATGCGGAACTCACATTCGGAGAGCTGGCGAAAATCCGCCAGTCATTTGTAAAAACACTCACCACCATGATGCATGGGCGTGTGGCATATCCTAAGGACGATGAAAGGGATGAAGACGATGAGGGTGATCTTTTCAAGGCAGCAAAAACGGTATCCTCCTCCGGCAAGGAAGGCAATGGATAGGATGATTGAAAAGGCCTGCGCCATCTGCGGCCTTCTCGATGACAGTCCCGGGTTCAGCCTGGCCGTCAATTTTGTCGATACGGAGACAATCTGCAGGATCAACAGGGAGTTTGTCGGCCATGAGGGGACAACCGACGTCATTTCCTTCAATTACGCGGTTCAGGGCGACCCGTGCCCGGATGATGTCAATGCCGAACTTTTCATATGCACGGATACGGCGGAACTGGCTGCAAAAAGCCTGAAAAAGAGCTTTTCCGGTGAAATAGCCCTCTATCTGGTTCACGGCATACTCCATATCTCCGGGGAGAACGACTTGACTCCTTCTGACAGGAAAAGGATGAGGCGTCTGGAACGGAAAATGCTTTCAGAGCTCGGCAAGTCATTTGATTTCAGCGTCATATTTCCCGGCGCTTTAAATCAAATATAGGGCAAAACAAAACTTGAATGATAAGCGCCGCATTACCATATTAACTCAGACATTCCACTGACTGGGAGAAGACGCATATGTATAATAAATTGAAAAGCACGGTCATGCCTGTGATACAGAGCAGGATCATAGCCGGTATTTTCATAGTCATTCCTTTGGCTGTGACGATGTGGCTTGTGTTCATATTTTTCAATCTCATTACCAAATGGGCTGACCCCATATTGAGCCAGTTCCATCTCTCCGACTGGGAAAACAAATACTGGTTTGAACTTTCAATACGCGGATTTTCAATTATTGTCACCCTTGCTTTCCTTTTCGTTGTAGGGCAAGTTGCCAAATGGACTCTTGGAAGAAGGCTGATGGACGCCTTTGAAAAGGGAATTCTTGAAATTCCGGTCCTGAGCACGATATATTCCACAGCCAAGCAGGTTGTTGACGCCATCAAGGGGGGTAACGGCATGTTCAGGCAGGTCGTCCTTGTTGAATTCCCGAAGGCGGGCATATATACGATAGGTTTTCTTACAAATGAGAACAGGGGAAGGAATGAATTCTCGGAAAAGACCGGGAAAAACCTGATATCCGTGTTTATGCCGTTTGCACCTCCGACATCAGGCTATATTATCTTCATACCGAGGGAAGACTGCATATTCCTTGAAATGAGCGTCAGTGACGGGATGAAACTGATCATAAGCGGCGGCGTGGCAGCGCCTGAATATCCGTATGTTAAGCAGAAAATTGAAAATCCCGGCAAACAGTAATTTCCATTTAGAGGTTCCCTTTAACAAACAGAAAGTGAAAAATGAACATACCCGGACTCAAACTTGAAAGACCCATTATCTTCTTCGACCTAGAGACAACAGGCCTCAACATAAAAAACGACAGGATAGTAGAGATTTCGGCCGCCAAGATTATGCCGGACGGAAGCACGGAGATCAAGACCCGGAGGATAAATCCGGAAAAGCCGATCCCAGCCGAGGCGACTGCGATCCACGGAATCAAAGATTCAGATGTTGCGAATGAACCGAAGTTCAAGTCGATTTCATCTTCGCTACTGCTTTTCTTCGAGAACTGCGACCTGTCCGGGTACAACATCCAGAACTTCGACCTGCCCGTCCTAGCGGAGGAGTTCCGCAGGGCGGGCCTCATATTCTCCATAGAAGGCAGGAAAATAGTCGATGTCCAGACGATATTCCACAAACGCGAACCCCGCAATCTCGGCGCGGCATACAAGTTCTTCTGCGGGAAAGACCTGGTGAACGCCCACAGCGCCGAGGCCGACGTGCGTGCGACGATCGAGATATTCGAGGGAGAATTCAGGAAATACCAGGATCTCCCGAAGACCGTTGACGAGTTGCACGAATTCTGCAATAACAGGAAACCTGAATGGATAGACAACTCGGGCAAATTCAAATGGCAGGGCGACACGGTCGTGGTGGGATTCGGGAAAAACGAGGGGATTCCCCTCAAAGAGATCACCGTGAACAATCCGGATTTCCTGAGATGGATGATCAACGCCGCATTCCCCTCGGATGCCACAGATATCGCAAAAAAGGCGCTTGCCGGCAAATTCCCTGAAAAACCTGTAAAATAAATCGGCTCACACAATGAAAAACAACAAGCTCAAATCACTGGTCAAACTGCTTGAGGACGAAGATTCCCAGACCGTCACCCAGGCCATGGCCGAACTCCTTTCAATGG
>JBAZRS010000661.1:0-3176 GCA_041662825.1 Victivallales bacterium
TCAACTAATCCTCCCATGAATTATTGGATTTCTGGATTAATGGATTGTTGCGGAAACAGTTCCCAAGACACCTGGTGTCCGAGTTTAAAAAAAAGAAATCTGATTTTATCGTACTTCGTTATTCGTAATTCGAATGTTCGTCTGTCCGATATTCGACCTGTCCTTAGCTTTTCGATATTTGGCATTTTTCAAAACTTTGTTCCTCTGTGCCTTTGCGTCTCTGTAACTATTCTAGAAAAGTCGCGGCCTCGGCCGCCTAATTTAAAAACACTTGACCACTATTACACTGTCACTGTTTCTTACCGAGATACTCCGCCTTCTTCTTCTCAAGGACAAGGCCGACCTGATCATAGTCTATCGGGGTGAAATCCTGTCTGGAGATCTCATCGCAGAGGTTGAGCCATTTGTCATTGTCCCACGATCCACCGTTGTTTGCGACAAAGCTGTCCAGCAGTCCGGATTTGGATAATCTTCCGAGGTTCGCCTCCTTGATCTCCGAGATTGAAGGCCTTCTCTGGATCAAGCTGGCAGTCGCCATTGCAATCCTCTTCACATTTGAAGGCTTTGTGTCTTTTATCATAATCCCCTCCCTTATGAGCATCAGGTTACACATTTCCAGTGAAAATATAATTCCAGACATCACTCGGAACAAGTCTTGGCGGAAATACAGTCGTTTAACTGATTCTTTGCGAACCTCGCATTTTGCGGCCCGCCGGAGAATATCCCATCCGCTCTGAAAGACAGGAGGCACGGCTTTCGACAATCTTGCAGATTTTGTCAAAGCCTTTTTTCTTCAGGCGGAATTCCGGACCGGTTATCCATATTGAGGCCACAGGACTGCCCCGATAGTCGAACACCGGCGCGGCGGCGCAAATGATGCCGGAAGCCTCCTCGCCCAAATCAGTGGCGAAACCGGACTTGCGCACATTCTGAAGCTCCTCGCGAAAGCATTCCGCCGATGTGATTGTCTGGCTGTTGAATTTTTTGAACTTGATCAGCGCAATCTGCCTTTCGCGCTCCTTCTCGTCCAAAAATGCAAGAATGGCCTTTCCCGGCGCGGCGGTGTGCAGGTTGAATCTCGCTCCGGGGGTCACCATGAATTTCACCGCCTCGCGGGAGAGTATCTGCTCCAGCACGACGCCTTCCCCCTCAAGCAAAGCTCCGATAAGCGCCGTCTCGCCGGTATCATCGCGCATGGAGCGCAGGACGTCCAGCGACTTTTCAATGAGACTGCTTTCTATCAGCGCCTGATATCCCAGGGAAAGAAGTTTGCGTGTCAGGCTGTAGTTGTTGCCCTCCGTCTCCTTTGCCAGATATCCGAGATCCTCAAGAGTTGAGACGATTCTGAAGACGCTGTTGTTCGGATATTTGAGGGTTCTGGCGATCTCGGCCATGGTCGAACATTCGGGACGCGACGCCAGATGTTCCATGATGGAGAGCGCCCTCTCTAGGTTGGGCACCTGATAGCGTGACCTGCTGTTTTTCTTTGTCGTGTTTTTCATCACCCGAAGTATATAGGACTTCCGAAGTCATTGCAAATTTAGACAGGGTTAAATATTGACATAAGTTGATATATAGTGTATTAGTCTATATATAAACTTAACGGAGTATCTTACAATGGTCAAAGTTATTGTCATCACGGGCGCCACATCGGGTTTCGGGCTTGCTATGGCGGAAAAGTTCGCAAAATCAGGATGCAGTCTTGCGCTGGTCGCAAGAGGCAAGGAAAAACTTGCGAAACTCGCAGCAAACGTCGAGAAGCTCGGGGGGAAAGCGCTTGCCATCAGCGCGGATGTTACAAAATCCGGCGCGTTTGACACTGTCCTTTCTGAGACGGTCAAGAAGTTCGGCAGGATTGATGTCCTGATCAACAACGCTGGGGGCGGCGTGAAAATCGCTCCGATTGAGGAAATGGACGAGGCGTCATCCCGCGAAATTCTGGATCTCAACCTGACAAGCGTGATCAATTCCTGCAGGATTATTGTCCCCCAGATGAAAAAGCAGGGCGGAGGGCTTATAATCAATTTAACAAGCGCCTGTGCGAAGTTCGCATGGCCGCAGTGGAGTGTATATTCCGCGGCCAAGACCGGACTTGCGATGTTCAGCCGCTGCCTTCATGCGGAGCTCCGTTCCTCCAATATCGGAGTGTCGGTCATTGTTCCCGGCGGTTCAAACACCGGATTCCAGAAGAACGCCGGCATAAACAATTTCGGATGGAATGAGGAGAACGCGCTGCGTCCCGAGCATATCGCCGAGGCCGCCCATGCCATAGTCTTCATGAGCAAAGGCGCCGTAGTCCCGGAAATGGTTGTTTACGGCATGGAACAGGATGTAATACCTTTTTAGAAAAATTCAATTTCTGGATTATCTTTACGAGCAGACTCTAATCAGGAGACGCCCTTTTGCCTGAAATAAAATGCCAGTTATGTGTTGTCGGCGGCGGTAGCGCGGGTATCGGCGCCGCACTGGCAGCGTCGCGCCTTGGTGTCGATACGCTTCTCGTTGAAAAGGAGGCGATCCTCGGGGGAACCTCCACCGTTGCAGGCGTAAACTGCTGGGAACCGGTGGCAGGAGCCACCGGCATTCCGTTTGAAATATTCACAAGACTCCAGCAGATCCCGCACGCCGTCGGAATATATTCGATGGGGCGTCATTGCTGCCATCCGGACCATAACACACCTCCGTTTCCGGGTGGAGAATCTCTTGTCGATCCGTTTAAAACTTATTCCGACACCCTGCTTCGTAGCGGAACCAGGGGCCTGATCAATGACGCTGAACTTTGCCGCAGTCAATGGCACGGGGTTGTTTTTGAACCGGACGCCTTTGACCTGGTTGTCAGGAAAATGCTGAGCTCTTACTGCAGCTCTCGCGTGCTATTGAACACATGCTTCAAAGAAGTCAGGAAGAAGTCCTCAGGCGAAATCGAATCCATTGTCTTGTCGGACGGACAACTCATCAAGGCGGCTCTCTGGATTGATTCATGCGGGGCTCTGGCGAAGGAGGCGGGCGCCGAAGTTTTGAGCGGCGAGGATCCGAAATCACTTTTCAACGAACCCGACGCCCCGGAAAAACCGCTGGGAAGATGGAATGGAGTGACGCTCATATTCCGAATCTCCCCGTCAGAACATGAGGCTGTTGAAGCCCTGCCTGGAGATATTCCCGGAGAATGCTGGTGG
>JBAZRS010000662.1:0-2112 GCA_041662825.1 Victivallales bacterium
CCGCCAATCGTCCCGCCGCCGTCCAAAAGCCCTTTTTCCATCATGAACTTCAGCAGTTTTTCCGGGCTGTAGATGATTGTCACCTTATCTTTTTCGACCTTGAGCTCGGAAACGATGTCAAGGACGGCCTGTCCTTCGGGAGACTTTTCGGCATTGTATAGTTCAATGTCAATTTTTTCTTTGATGTAGGAAACCGGAATGTCCAGGTCGCCAACCCTTATTCCTCTTGCTTCGGCACTGAAATGCCTGTCCTTAATTCCCGGGACAAATGACACCTTCAGATTGAGATAGGATCCGAAAGGCGTTTTGAAATTTATATTTTTGGACAGCATGACTGTAAATGCCCCGTTGTAGAAAAATGCGTCGCGGAGTTCGTTCACGCCGTCTTTCCCGGCCATCGCCTGCTGTGCAAAGATAAGCGTGGAGATTAAAACCGCATTGACTTCCTTCTCGTTGAGCTCAACTGTTTTAGCCTTTTCAACGGCGGCGCCTTTCTTCTGTTTCTTGAAAGCGGACATTAAAGTGCCGGCCAGGTCCAGTTTCTTATATACACTTGCCGACGCGTTCATGTCCGGGATCTTTGCGGGAACGGCAAGGGGTTTTTCATCTATCATACTGTAAGCCAGATAGGAACCTGTTCCGAGTGCAATAATCAGGAGTATGGCGAATGTTACGGCCAGCCATAACATGATTTTAAACAGTTTAAACATGATCTTCACTCCAGATAAAAATTGAGATTTGAAAAATGGGCGCTCTCCAAGTAATATTAAGGCATGAACTTGATTATAGATTTCCATACACATTATTTTCCGGATAAGATAGCACGTGATGCGATAAATTCCCTTGAGCTGAAAGGTTCGATAAAGGCCTTTGCCGAAGGGACCCGCGCCTCTTTGGAGAAAAGCATGGCATCGGCGGGCATCGGGCTTTCCCTCAATCTTCCTGTTGCGACTTCTGCGGAACAGGTCGCCTCCATCAACAGCTGGGCTGAAAGGAACAACAGGGCGCCGGTTCTTTCGCTCGGGGTGATCCACCCCCTCTCGGCAAATCCGGCTGAAATCATGTCCGATGTGAAAAGGAAAGGTCTCCGTGGAGTAAAAATGCATCCGGAATATCAGGGTTTTTCACCTGACGACAGCTCCCTGGGAGGAATATGGGAAGCCTGCATTGAGAACGATCTTTTCGTGATCTTCCATGCCGGAGCGGATGTCGCCTACCAGGCCCCGTACAGATCGGATCCTGCGAAGTTCGCAAAACTCCGGCGCAGGTTCCCGGCATTGAAAATGGTGCTCGCTCATTTCGGCTCATGGCTGCAGTGGGACGACGTGGAAAGGGAAATCATCGGACTCGACATATTCCTTGAAACATCCTTCACTTCGGGTTTCCTGGAAGATGCGAGATTCGCAAGGCTCATAAGGAAACACGGTGCCGACAAGGTCCTGTTCGGAAGCGACAGCCCCTGGCGCGACCAGAAGATGGAGGTATCCGCCATAAATGCGTTACCCCTGAGCGACAGTGAAAAGGAACTGATATTCCACGGGAACGCCGAAAAGCTTCTTCACATGACACCCGTCGTCTGACTTATTTTTTCTGAAAAACAGGGAAATTGTTTTTCAGAAAAATATGATATTACTGCTCCGCCGGCGGGAAATCCTTTCCGAAAACAGCAACCAGATCCGCCTTGCAGTTCTCGAATCCGGGAACATTTCCAAAATCCCTATATAGCGTCTGCGCCTTGAGCAAGGCCTTCTTCCTGTCGCCGGGAGCCAGGAATCTTATGCTGTCCAGGGCGTCTTTATAGGCGGCGATGCACAGCAGATTCACTTCCGGGTCGTTCGTCATGAAATTCTTTGCCTCGCCGGGCCGGGCCACCATTATGGAAATGTCCGCTTTGATTATGTTCTCATTCACATCCCTGAATTCATTTCTGGCAATTGCATAGAGGCTGTTGACGCTCAATGTGTTCCATTTCCTGACAGAAATCGCACCGGTGGGATCCTGCAGGTCCAGTTCACCGTTTGCGGCCTTTACCAGTCTTCCCTCATCAAGCTGAACACCCGAATATTTGGTGCCGCTGTTCGTGAGCACCTGGTAAAGCCTGTCCATTCTTTC
>JBAZRS010000662.1:2122-3175 GCA_041662825.1 Victivallales bacterium
TGATTTTCAAGGCGAACCAGGGTTTGTCTTTCGGAGGACTGGCCGTAGAGAGGTTCCTGAGCATCTCCGCGGCCTCTGAAAACCTCGACTGCGAGACCATGTAATAGAACTTTAAACGCGTACCCTCTTTAACAGCCCCTTCGAAATCCCTGATAACCTTGTCTGTATATTCCTTCAAGTCGTCATAAGACTTTTTAATCCTGTTCCTCTCCACCACGGCCGAATTTGCGGCCATCCTGCCGATGTAGTCGTCCTTGGTTTTCAATTCTTCCTTTTTCCGCGCAAGCGACTCCCTCTGATTGTCCCTGTCCTGCGTAATCTCCTCAAGTTTCTCCTGAATCCTGTCATTTTCCTTCTGAAGCTGCTGTGCAACGAGGACAAAGCGCTTGTTGTCCTTTGCAAGCTTCATGTTGCTGATGCTGATCTTGCATACCTGCATTCTGAGCAGCAGCGTCTTCTCGGATTCATTCGGGGTATTCCCGAAATAGGCGATGATCTCCTCGCATTTCCTGTCCAGGTCATCCAGGGAATAAGTCCCCGGGTTCTTGATAATGGCGGCGAAATCATCGACAAGTTTGGTTTTGGCCTTCATGGCCATTGAATTGGTGTAGCTTCCCCACAGGTATATTGCAGCTATCAGCAGGATGACAGGAATGGTGAAAGCGAGAACCGACTTGAAAATGCCGGATATCCTCTTGCTTTCCATTTCCTCGAGTTTGAGTTTTTCCTTTTTCTCCTTGGATTCAATCTGCAGCGTGTAGTCAAGCCTTCTTATCGACACTGTGTGGACATCCGGAACAAGATCCTTGTTGGGAGCGGTCACCTGCCTGATTTCCCAGATTTCACGGAGGAGCGCATCCATATTCTGAAACCGGTTGTCCGGATGCTTCTCGATCATTTTCCTGACAAGGGAATTGACCTTGGCGGGAATATGCGGGTCGATTTTATTCAGCGGCACCGGCTTCTGGTAGAAATGCTGTTTCGCCATTGAGTTCAAAGTGCTCGCGTCAAACGGGAGTTTTCCGGACAGCATCTGGTAAAGGCTTATCCCGA
>JBAZRS010000663.1:0-3167 GCA_041662825.1 Victivallales bacterium
CTCACAGCTCACAGCTCACAGCTCACAGCTCACAGCTCACAGCTCACAGCTCACAGCTATCAGCTATCATTGTCACTCTTTCCCGACTGCAAGACTTTCTCCGTACCAGTCCATGAGCAGTACATTGATGTCCTTGTTTTTCTCGGAGACAAGGCGCTTGAACTTTTTCGGGTCGCTCATGCCGTTCCTGCCGCTGTAGTGGTAGGGTATAACCTCCTTAGGCTTCATCTCTAGGACTGCGGACGCGGCCTGCTCCTCCGTCATGCTGTACGGGAGATTCATGCAGAGAAATGCCGAGTCTATGTTCCGAAGCTGCCGCATCTCCTTGATGTCCTCAGTGTCTCCTGAAATGTATATCCGTTTCCCGTTCATGTTCAGGACATATCCGTTGTCCCTGCCTTTCGGGTGAAACTCCATGCGGTCCGCAGTTGTGTTATAAGCCGGAATCGCCTCGATCCTGACACCTTTGACTGTCGTCTCCGCGCCGTTCTTCAAAGGTTGCCCGTAACCCAGATTGTCGGTCACGTCCTTAGGCCCGACACACACCGTATCCTTGCCTTTCAGTGCATCGGTCACCGCAGGATTGAAATGATCGGCGTGTGAGTGGGTGGTCAGGATGATGTCCGGCTTCGGGAACCTGGCATATCTGGAGAGTTCTCCGACAGGATCTACAAAAATAGTGTTTTCCTTTGTCTGTATAACCACGCTGGCGTGTTCAATTGGCGTAAACTTGATATTATCCCCAATCTTCCCCTGCTGCGGCAGCGCCGCTGTGGCGGCTGTTGCAAGCTTCTTGACCCAGACCGAGACTATCTCACCGAAGAACAGTTTGTGGCTCTTGTTCTCGGCTCCGGTGAAGGCGGAGAATTTCTTCTTGCAGACGATGATCATACGGGCTTCGGCATAGGCAATGCCGGGGTTGGTGAAGATCGGCGTAAACCCGCTTTCCTTGACCTTGTCGGTGTCGCGTCCGGATTTCCGCCCGAATATCTTGAGGAGCACATCGCGGTATTTCGCCGGATCATAGAAAGAGAGGGTATAATATTCCTCCTTCTCCAGAAACTGGTATGTGTATCTGTCCGAGTGGACAAGGATGAAGGTGACAGGCTTGTCCCATACCCCGTATCCGCCCCAGCTTGCGGTCATGCTGTTGAACTTGTCCTGATTTCCGGCGGTAACGAGCATCCAGTCAGCACCGATGAGTTTGATGGGGTTGTCGGGAATCTCCGACGGCTTGATGCTGTCATAGAGATCCGTGAGAACCGGACCTTTCGCGACGGCCGGTGCGGCGGTCTCCTGCTTTTGCTCATCGGCTCCGATACCGGTCAACGCCAGCGCGACCGCGGCTAAAATCATCAGCACCTTAAGTTTCATTATAGACCCCCATTGCATTAGGCCGGTCGCAGATACGCCGGCCTTTTATTATTTATGTTTTCTTCCTGTTGAACTCACGCGCCAGGCGGACAATCGCCTCCGACGCGGCTGAGATGCTCGCATTCCTGCATGTGACTGCAACAGTGTTGTAGTCACCGCCGTGACACGGTATGCCTAGGAAAAACACGTTTTCCAATTTTTCAGAATAGACATCGGATTCATCGCAGTTCGCAACCGGATCCGGACAATCTTCATGAAGCTCATATGACATGCCTTTGAGGGCGCGTTTGACAAAGACCTGCATTACAGGCGATGCGCATTTCTCAATCACCATATCACGGTCGGTTATGGTGCCTGTCACATCCACGACCACGACGACGTCATCCGCAGAGAGCGTCTTGAGAACCCCGTATGCTCCAGCCATGTCCGTCTCCTCGCCGTAGGTCAGCTCAATCCGGATATCGGGCAGATCCATCTTGCCGCTGAAATACGCATTCATCACCGCATGCACCCCGACAAAATTATCCATGTGCCCCACACAGGTGTCCTCCACCCGTTTCAGACGATGGGAACGGAAACCCGTGTCCGCATGGCAGGATATCACAAACTGCGGTTTTCCCGTGCGTGTTTTCATTGTCCTCCCGGAATTCTCTGTTGCACGTCCGCCGTTTTCAGCGGTTTAAATTTAAAATAGAACATTGCTAAGCGGAAAATCAAGATTCCAGTATTCCCCTATTCTCCTCCAAAACTCCAAGCCGTCCTGTACTGAACCAAAAATCCATTGGCTATTCCCGCACCCGACAGTCTCACCCCGTAATGCGTAAGTCTTTATTTTCTTAGGTAGGGACGCCTCGCCGAGGCGTCCGCCTAGAAGACGGACAGTTCGGCGAACTGTCCCTACCTAAGAATAATTGTCTATGCAGTATGACGCATCACTTCATCCTCTCTTTTAATCACGGGAACATTAAAAATCTCTTGATAATGTCGACACTCAGACTATTTTTCCACCCTATGAATAAAAATTCCAATCACCCCAGTAAACCTGCCGGGGAAACGTCTTCGGGCGTATACGGGGCGTTCAATATATTTAACATGACTTTTTTCGGGCCGGCCGGAAGTGAACCGCCGCCAACGCTGCGATGGTCCCTGCGCAGGGTGGTCCTGGCCTGGCTCTTCGGGTCGGCATGGATGTATCTGGTGACAGGTGCCGCCTTCACACGCTATGCGGAGATGCTCGGGGTTTCCGAATTCGGTTTCGGCATCCTCGCCGCAATCCCCTTCTTAGGGCCTATGGCGCAACTGCCCGCCAGCTTCCTTATGGAACGCTTCGGCCACCGCAAGGGAACCTTCCTGTGGACCTGCATGATCCACCGCTTCCTGTGGATTGTAATTGCGGGCCTGCCATGGCTGGTGCCGGCGTCATGGCAGTGGTCGTCGCTGGTTTCACTGATGTTCGTCTCCACCATTCTTGCCAACATCGCCACACCGGCCTGGATGTCCTGGATGGCGGATATGGTGCCCGGACGGATCCGCGGCCGCTATTTCTCCCGCAGGATCCAGTTCGGACAGGCGGTGGGCTGCATATTGTCACTGCTGGCAGGCCTCACGCTGGACTGGCCTACGGTGGGCCCATACATCTCGGAGTTTACAGGCCTCTCCCTCTCATGGCCGGTCGAAGAGCAGGCGCGGCTTATGCGCAACCTGATAAGCGGCATGTTTGCGCTGGCCGGGGTGGTCGGCATGATTGACATTTACCTCTTCGTAAAGATTCCGGATGTCAGGTCACTGGTGCG
>JBAZRS010000664.1:0-3155 GCA_041662825.1 Victivallales bacterium
AACACCTGCCCGCTATCATCGCAGGCGAGGGGGGGGATCACCGGGATCACGTTGGACTTGATGGCATCAAGAATATGGGAGACGTCGACATTGTGAATGTCGCCGACAAAACCGATGTCGAGCTGGCTGCCGGTCTTCGGGCATGAAGTGAACATCTTTTTCGCCTTGAGGAATTTCTTGCCTGAAAGCTGCTGACCCTTGCCGCCCGCATCCTTGATCGCGCTGACAATTTCAGGATTGATTTCATTGTGGAGGACGTCATCGACGACATTGATCGTCCTGTCGCATGTGAACCTGAGGCCGTTTATGAATTTGGTTTCAATGCCGAGAGAGGTGAGTTTCGCACTGATGGCGTCGCCGCCGCCGTGGACCACGACAGGTTTCATTCCGACGCATTCCATGAGGACTATGTCCTTCATCGTGCTTTTCATCAGTTCCGTGTTTTCCATCACGCTTCCGCCGAACTTTATGACAATTATTTCTCCGCGGAGTTTCTGGATGTACGGAAGCGCCTCCACGAGGACCGCCGCCTTGTTTATTATCTTTTTCATTTATGGGCCTTTTTTTATGTGATTTTTAAATTAGGCGGCCAAAGAGCCGCAACTCTGAATATCCAAATAAATTCCAATCTCCAAAACCCAAGGTCCAAGCAATATTCAAAATAGAAAAATCCAAACTCCAAACAAAAGCACAGCCCTTGCGGGCTTAACTACAAACAAATGCAATTCGTTAGTAGTCAATGCCGCAAGGCATGTTCTTGTATTGTTTTCTTCATTTGGAACTTTGACATTCCTTGTTGGATATTGGAAATTCATAAAATTCCTTAATTTTAAATTTAATGTTCATTCCCGACCATCCATCCAATCATCCAACAATCCAACCATCCATTCTCCCTCAAGTATGGTAGTCGGCGTTTATCTTGACATATTCGTATGAAATGTCGCCTGTCCACACTTCGGTGGATTCCCTGCCGGATTTCAAGTCGAGAGTGATTGTGAAAGATTTATTCTGGACAATTTTTGCAAGAACGCTTTCAGCTGTTCCCGCATCCTGTCCGTTCTTGACTACCGGGATCTTGTCATAGAAAAGGCAGGCTTTGTCGGGATTGAAGCTTGCGCCTGAATATCCGGCGGCCGCCATGACCCTTCCCCAGTTCGGATCGCCGCCGAACCAGGCCGTCTTGCAGAGAAGTGAGTTTGCAATGGACTTTGCGCAGAGGTTAGCATCTTTAGCGGACGGGGCATTCAGGACTTTGACGGTAACAAATTTTGTAACGCCTTCCCCGTCGAGGACAATCGCCTTGGCCAGATGTTCTAGCACATGGAAAAGCGCTTCCCTGAAGATAGCGGCGTCCTTTGTGCCCGATTTTATTTCCCTGTTTCCCGCCTTGCCGTTCGCAAGAATGACGAGGGTGTCGTTGGTGCTCATGTCGCCGTCTACAGTTATCTTGTTGAAGGATCTATCGGTTCCCTCGGCGAGACATTTGTTCAGGAATTTGGCGTCAACAGAGGCATCGGTTGTGACATACGCAAGCATGGTTGCGTGCGGGACCGTCTGCATGCCGGGGGCGATCATTCCGGAACCTTTTGTCATTCCGCCGATAGTAACCTTCTTTCCGGATATTTCAAAAGAGACCGCCAGTTCCTTAGGGCATGTGTCGGTTGTCATTATGGCAAGAGCAGAGTCGTGGCCGCCTTTTGCCGAAAGGGCAGTACAGGCTTTATTTATTCCGGTCTCAATTTTTTCCATCGGCATCTGTACGCCGATTCTTCCGGTTGATGAGACGAGGACTGCGGAAGGTTTGATTCCGAGCTGTTTCGCTGTCAGTTCCGCCATCCTGCGGGCGTTTTTAAGTCCGTTCTTTCCGGTACAGGCGTTTGCGTTGCCGCTGTTGATGATTATGGCGGAAATCTTCGGATTCTTTTTAAGCGTCTCTCGTCCGAGCACTACAGGTGCGGCCGCGAAAAGGCATGTGGTGAATGCGGCGGATGCCTTGGCCGGGGTTTCGGAGATCAGGAGGGCCATGTCGGTCTTGCCGCTTTTCTTCAGGCCCGCGCATATACCGGAGGACATGAATCCTGCTGGTGAAGTTACCCCGCCGTCCTTTATAACAGAAAATTTCATTCCTTGCATTATTTCCTGAATCCTTTCTTAACTTTTTCCACTCTGACATTTAACGCGATTCCGCCGCGCGGACGGAATTTTCCGGACACCTCGAGCCATCTCGGGGCGCAGGCCTCGCTTATTTTATCGGTTATCATGTTGACAGCCTCCTCGTGGAAGGTGTTGAAGTTCCTGAATGAAAAGAGGAAGAGTTTCAGGGATTTGCTTTCGACGCAGAGCCGGTCGGGAACATATTTGATGCTTATGTCTCCGAAGTCGGGCTGGCCTGTGACCGGGCACAGTGACGTGAATTCAGGGCAGTCGAAAGTGATTTCATAGTTGCGTTCCGAATACAGGTTTTCAAATACTTCGAGTGACGCCTTTTCCGGACTGTCCGGGAAAGCGGTCTTAGAGGATTTCAGAAGTGTGAGCTTCGAAAATCTGTTACTATTCAATTTCTGCATGATTTAACTCCGCGGTTTTCTAAACAGTTTTAAGTGTTAAGTTTTAGGTTTTAAGTATTCGTGAATTCAGAAAGGAATCCGTCCAAATAATACCATGCTTAAAACTTAGAGCCTGAAACCTGAAACTTCCTTAGGATTTTAATGCAAACATGCGAAAAATAAAGCGAATGATTGAAGATAATTAGAAATCAGCATCTTTGAAAGATGAAAAGAGCTCATGTGCGAAATTCGCAAATTCGTCTTTTTGACAGTCGGCAAAATCTTTGTTTTTCATTAGAAAGTCAAATTCACTTATTACCGCAATGACGGGAATTTCGCCCATCCGTTCGATGGTCTTTATGTTGTCCTTTTCAACAACGCCTGGATGCAGCGGCATTTTGTTTATGACGATTCCGTGTATTTTCAGGTTCCGCTTCTTCATTGCTTCAATGCTCAGAAGCGTATGGTTGACTGTTCCGAGTCCGGCGCCGGTTACCAGTATAGCCGGAATCCCCATTTTTGATATGAGATCAACCATTAGGAATTCCTCTGTGAGCGGGACAAGAAGACCGCCTGCGCCTTCAACCAGCAGTATGTCAAGATCCTTTC
>JBAZRS010000665.1:0-3145 GCA_041662825.1 Victivallales bacterium
ATCGCCTTCAGGAGCAAGTACGGGAAACCATTCGGCCTCATTCACTTTGGTTGTCAGTTTTCTGAGATTGGATACGGTAACATCGCCAACCCTGTAAACCGCCGAATAAAGATCGGCCCCCTTTATGTCATCACGGCACGCACCACCTGAAGAACTTTCAAGATTGGATGAGAAAACAAAGAATATTTTTCTGGCATCTGGAGCTGTCATTGCTTTTTTAGGCTCTGCGGACTTTTCATTACCGGAGCCGCCTTTAAGTCTTGCCGCTTTAACTGTCCAAAGCTGGCCTTTCGTGTAGCAGAGAGGCTGTTTAGAGGAAGGTTTGAAAACAAGATCCAATGTGTCCGCATAAGCAGGGAACGCCCTTGAAGGTTGCACAGCAACCGTTTTCTCTTTCCTTCCGGACATAATATACGCCTTGGCCATGGCAAATAGAAATTCGGCGGGATTCAGTTCATATCCTGAAACCTTCACAGATTTGGGTATGAACCTGTCTGCCGGAATTTTGTCCGTTTTCGGAAATAGCGACTCTGCTGTCTTCAATATGTCTTCCAAGGGAATGTTTGCAGGCTTCATCAATAAGGAACTGTCGTCTTCCAATAGCGGGCCATATAGCGGAAACAGTTTTATTCTATCTCTGTCTTTGGCAGTACCCGACCTAATTGAGGAGAGCCCCAAGGCAAGCCCTTCAAAGGCATCGCAAAGGGAAATCCGGCGGCCATCGCAGTCAACGAAACCGGGAGGCCTGCCTTTCCAATCAGAGATCAATCTCTCTGAAATCATCCGCAAATCGGCCATGTTGGGCGAATATTCTTTTTCGCCTTCGAAAAAAGACGGCAGAGTTTCCGGACTAACCCAGCAACTGCCGGGATTTGCAGGAAAGAAATCCCTGTTGAGATATCTTGCGCTGGCTGATGCCTCGTCAATATCAACATGACTTAACCCCATCAGGACAAGACGCGGCTCGCTGCGTTCCAGATTTTCAATGTTATTCCGGACAACTCCGACCTTTCCACCGCACTCGCCGCCAAACCTGTCCCCTTTGCACGTCAGGCGTCCCATGAACCAGTAAATGCTGGTGTTATCGCCGGCAATGCTCATCGCCTTATCTTCGAGATTCTGGATACGGAATATCCTCAAGGCATGGGAGGCCGTAGGCATCGCCGGCTGGTCAAATGTGAACGAACTCAACTTCCGGAACGCAAAGCCCTCAGGCGCGCTTTCAAGGGCATGACTGGGCATCATGGACACGTCACGTCCGAAGGTCTTCTGGACAAGGGCCAAGCCGCCTATTTTCGAGCCGTCAAAGTTCACCGGCTCCCGTCTTTCGAGCATTCTTGTTTTTTCGTCGATCTTGCATGGTAATGCATGAGAATAGCGGTCTATGACCTGTTGTGCCGCCTCATTCCACGGCTTGCCGGTGTTAAGAGACCACAAACCTTTGTATCCCTGGGCTTCCTTTAGATTGTACGCCTCTACGGCCAGATCGGAAGGCACGGGATATGGCCCGTGAGTTTCCTCTCCATGATAACCAAGCGACAACTTCCATTCATTTATCTCCTTGAATATCGACGGATCTTCTTTTAAAAGCCTTTCGACAAGTATACCGTCAAAGAAAAGTGTTCCAGGGATTTTAAGTTCATGAAATATCACAGCAACATTTCTGACTTCTGCGGCAGACGCATAATAACCGCCAGGGCCTGCGTAATGATGAGTGAATGCAAGAACAAACACAGGCTTCTTTTCCTTCACTGACTCATTTTCCTTTGAATCCGCCGAGAGCGATTTGTCATTCTCCTTGTGCGTTCTGTCCCTTAATGACTTTAAGGCCTGTTCAAGGAGAAGCACAGCCTCTTCGCGTTTTCCCGCGCGTGCGGCATTTCTAGACTTCACCTCCAACGCCTCCTCTGCGGAGGTGTCTACCCCATCGCCTTTGCGGATTTCGCAAGCTGGTGAAATTCCATAACCTTCGCTAGGGGGGAGTCAGATTTCTGCTGCGCCTGGAGGCTGAAAAAAATGGTAAAGACAAATACGGCAAGAAAATACATGGGTTTCATGGCCACCTTCCTTTCGGAAGCTTAACATATCAATTTCCGCGATTATTTCCACTTAGCTATTTTTTTGATTATCGCCGATGCGGAATCCTCGTCCTCTATTCCGTTAACTCTCAGCCAAACCCCTTCGGGCTTCAGGTTTTCCATGACAGTATCGAGTTCATCCGGTGAGATGCCCAGCTGTATGCCCTTGCCTGCGGCCTGGCATTTCCTGTAGACGGCCAGCCAGTCCGATGCCCGCCCCCTGCCCGCACCGTAAACCCACTGTATGACATTAAGCTCTTTTATCTGAAGGAGTGAATCGAGATGTGTCAGGGCCTGCACTCCGTCAAGATGGTAAATGCTTGCTTCCGCCAATTTGCATTCCCGGATAATCCCCGGCAGAAAAACATCGTCGAACATCTGTTTCGATATCATGCACGAGAAATCGTTAGACGGCACATGCCAGCGTTTCGAGGAAACTATGCCCGGCCAGGAGGAAACAGGCTGCCCGGAACCTTGCAGCTTATCAATATAGAAATTGAAAACCTCTTCAAAGACATCATCGACATATCCGCGGAGCTTCTTCACCTCTCCGGGACAGTCAATCATGTCCATGTTGAGGTTGAGCGGGTCGCGGAATGCGGCAATCGCATCAGCACCGGGATGGATATCCGTATACCCGGTGTAAAATTTCCCCCTCCCCTTTTCGAGAAGGACATCGGTCATCTCTATAATCTTTTTCCAGTAGAAGTTGTCTTTTGAAAACCTGATTTTGGAAACGCCACCCCAGTCATGCAGGTTTGGAATCCCCCAGCTGGTGCTCTCCGAGTATTCCATCTCCATTCCGAAAAAGGCGCTGAAAACCTCAGGGCCGAGATTCGGCCATGCGGTCGGGAGGGCGTCTCCGCAGAAAACAGTGTTCCCGACATTGCATAACGCCGCGTCAGCCATTCTCTCACAATCCATCCAGCGCCCTCTTTCGCTCGAGTAGCTTTTCCCCGGAGTAGTTCTGCCGGTTGAGATCTTCTTAGGGAAGCTTATGACGACAACCGGACGGTCTATGATCTCCCCGTTCCAGAAAGCATCCTGCCTTTTGATTCTCATCTCCC
>JBAZRS010000666.1:0-3139 GCA_041662825.1 Victivallales bacterium
GTAATGCTACGGTATTTTTGCAAAAAGGCTGTTTTTCGAATCGTCCAAATGAGGCTAAAACAGTCTAGTGTTGTACGCCTTTGCAGGTTTTCATCCTGGCGACACCGGTTCGAATCCGGTTGGGGACGCCATCTTGTCAACCTCCCAGATACGCCCTGATGATATGGGGATCTTTCAGCAGTTTTTCAGTGTCGTCGGAATCTATCGTTATTTTTCCGTTTTCAAGCACATAAGCCCTGTCCGAATGTAAAAGCGCCTCGTTCGCGTTTTGTTCAACAAGCAGGATAGTCACGTTCTCTTCCCTGTTGATTTTCCTGATGATGTCAAAAATCTGGTCGATAAGCATGGGGGCGAGACCGAGGCTGGGTTCGTCAAGCAAGAGCAGTTTTGGTGAAGACATGAGGGCTCTGGCGACCGCAAGCATCTGCTGTTCTCCTCCGGATAAAGTTCCTCCCCTCTGGTTTTTGCGGTCGGCGAGTACGGGGAAATAATCCAACGCCTTTTCAAGATTCCCCCTGAGACAATCCTTGTTCTTCAAAGAGTAGGCTCCAAGCTGAAGATTCTCCATCACCGTGAGCTCATAAAATATCCTCCTGCCTTCAGGACAATGGGCTACTCCGCCATGGACGACACTTTCAGGCCTGTCGCCGGTTATGTCCCTGGAGTTGAAGATGATTTGTCCGGATTTTACCCTTACAAGTCGGCTTATCGCATTGAGAAGGGAAGTTTTGCCGGCTCCATTGGCTCCCAAAAGCGCCACAATTTCTCCTTCTTTAAGATGAAGGGATACACTTTTCAAGGCTTCGACCGCCCCATAACTCACGCAGGCATTTTTAATTTCAAGAATCATTGTTCAACCTGCTTTTCCTGTTCCCAGATATGCTTCTATGACATCCTTGTTGTTCTTTACCTCTTCGGGCGTTCCCTGCGCAATCACTTTTCCGAAATTCAGAACGATGACTCTTTCACACAGATTCATCACCAGGTTCATGTCATGCTCAATCAGAAGTATTGAAAGATGGAAATCATTTCTGATTTTCCTTATTAATTCAGTGATTTCAGAAGTTTCCCTCGGATTAAGTCCAGCCGCAGGTTCATCAAGCAGCAGAAGGGTTGCCTCCGTGGCAAGCGCTCTGGCTATCTCGAGTTTTCTCCTTTTACCGTAGGGAAGGGCTGACGCAAGTTCGTATGCGGAATCTTCCAATCCGAAGATACGCAGAAACTCAATTGATTTGTCCGTTATCTCCTTTTCAACCGAAAAATATTTAGGAAGCCTCAGCGACGCGTCTATAATGTTATAGCTTATATGTCTGTGATAGGCGATTTTTATATTATCCAGAACTGTGAGATAATCAAGGAGCCTGATGTTCTGAAAGGTCCTGGCTATTCCCAGCTTTGAAATCTCATGCGGAGCTTCACCGTCTATGTATTCCCTTTCAAAATAAATCTTGCCGGAATCCGGACTCTCCATCCCTGTTATAAGATTGAAGACAGTTGTCTTGCCGGCTCCGTTGGGGCCGATGATCCCGACGATCTCGCCGCTGTCAAGTTCCATGGAGAAATTGTCGACAGCCTGGAGCCCGCCGAATTTCTTGCAGACGCCTTCGGCGTAAAACTGCTTGAACTCTTTTTCTATTTTATCCGATTTTCGCATGTTGTTTCCTAATGTTGATCAACTGCCCTGTGTTGCCCTGCTTTCAGTATTTTTCCGAGCCAGGCCGGTTTTTCCTTCATACCGAAAATCCCATTCGGGGCAAGGCGGATTAAGACAATAAGGAGAAACGCATAGATCAGTTGCTGGTATTCTCCCGGCCGGTATCCGCAAATCTCCAAATGCCTTAAAATGTACGGTGTTATTCCAAGGACTATTGCTCCGGAAACCGCTCCGCTGAAGGAACCGAGTCCGCCGAGTACGATCATGAGAAGTATCTCGATGCTGCAGAGGAGGTTGAATTTGCCCGGGGCAATGCTGAGTTCCATGTGAAAGAAAAGCGTGCCGGCGAAGCCTGCCGTGACCGCGCTGAGGATGAATGCCGTCATCTTATATTTTGACAGGTTTATCCCCATTGCCTGTGCTGCTATTTCATCCTCCCTTATGCACATCATGGCTCGTCCGAAAGAGGAACGTTTTATATTGACCAGAAGTAGCCAGACAATTGCGGCGAAGGCCCATATAACCCACCATCTTGCGAATCCCGCAGAATAATTTGGAAATTCAGGCCAAAGATCACCCGGGAATTCAGTGAACTTTATTCCGGTGGCACCCCCAATTGTTTCATTGGGAAACATTTTCCCGCCGGGGAACTGCAGGTTGACAAGAACCAGTCTTGTGATCTCCCCGAATCCCAGCGTTGCTATTGCAAGATAGTCTCCGCGGAGGCGGAGACATGGCAGACCGATAATCACCGAAGCCAATCCTGCGGCTGCCATGCCGACTGCGGAGCAGATGAAAAAATTCAAAAATCCGAGTTCAGGAACGGTGAAGTAGATGGCGGTCAACCCCGTCGCATATGCGCCTACCGCATAAAAGCCCGCCTGACCGAGCTGAAGAAGCCCGGTGAGGCCGCAGATAACATTAAGCGAGAGCGCAAGGATTGCCAGTATCCCTATCTGGCCCAATGCGGATTGGATTTCGATGTATGCCATGGTTTACACTTTCTCTTTTTCTGTTTTCCCCAGGAGCCCCTGCGGTTTCACGACAAGAACGAGGATGAGGACTATAAATGCGGCAATGTCCTTGTATCCGGTAGGTATGCCGCACCAGACAACCATGTTTTCTATTACCCCTATTGCAAACCCTCCGATTACCGCCCCCGGAATGGAGCCTATTCCGCCGAGAACGGCAGCAATAAACGCTTTAAGTCCCGGCATGAACCCCATCATGGGCTCAATTAAACTCTGCACCCCGACAAGTGTGCCTGCGATGCCGGCCATGAGCCCGCCAAGCATGAAGGCCTTGCGAATTACCGAATCGACATTGATTCCCATGAGCGCGGCGGCATCGGCATCCTGGCTCACGGCCCTCATCGCGCGTCCGAGTTTGGTTTTCATTACGATGTACCAGAGCATCAACGTCAGGATGATTGTAACCGGTATATAGACAAACTGGATTATTTTGATTCCGCTTCCTCCGATATTT
>JBAZRS010000667.1:0-3135 GCA_041662825.1 Victivallales bacterium
GAGAGCATATCTAAAAACAAAGTCGAGAGGGAGAATAAACTTGTGTTTAAGACCCCGTGGTTCTTCCTGATCCTGCTGGCGCTCCTCCTGGCCGAGTGGACGCTCAGGAGGAAGTTCAACGTGATGTGAGCAAAGTTTTTCATTTGCATAAAATGAAAAACAACAGGGAGATTTAAAATTCATCCATGTTCATCAACAGGAATTTCAACATAGTAGTCGTCCCCGACTTACAGAAGATGCTCCAACGAATACGATGGCGATGCCGATAGCATTAGTCTCTTAAAAGTTAAATCTTGTGTTTCCAACGCAAGATTTTGAATTTTGTTTCGGATTTCGATATTCGAATTTCGAATTTGGTTCCGGCTACGCCGGGTTAGGTGGATCTGATGCCCCTGTCCACAAGCCCGATGAAAAACTCTTCCGACCAAAGCGCCAGTTCCCGGGTGTCGCGCAGGAAAGGGCGTACCTCCTCAGCTGCCGCATTTATGTCAACACTTTTGAAGCGTTGTTCGAGAAGTGTCCGCAAGGTTGGGATATCCAGTTTCTCAATATCAAGATTCCCGCTTTCCTTGATCCGCGCCTCCAGATGTGGCAGATTCACCGGCACGTCACGGCTTATATACCAGATGAAGTCATAAAAGTCCCGTCCCTTGACTCTGGATTTCCAATTCCTGAAAAGCAGGGCATGCAGCTTTCCGGCAAACAGGCTTGGCAGATCGTATAGGCGCACCTGAAACGGTGTCGGAAGCAAATGGGTTTTCACTTCTGTCAAGGCGTGAGGCGGCGTGTTTGTTTCAAGCTCCAGCTTGATGGTTATTTTCTGGTTGGTTGGAAAGTTCCGGCTCAATTCTTCGCCGACACCGATATTCAGGAGGTTGATCCTGGTGTTACCCTTAAGAAAGGCCGACTCGATTCTGGTTCCTGCATCGGCACCCTTTGCTTCGGTTTCAAAGGAGAATCCCCATGCGGCAAGTTCGGTTTTGACATGTGCAAGAGCGGATTCCAGGCGCACGCTGTCAGTTCTGTCAAGCAAGGAAAAATCCAAGTCTTCGGAGAAACGTTGGAGCCCGTGGAAAATTCTCAGGGCAGTACCGCCATAAAATGCGGCGTTCTCAAAAAAACCGCTCCTCCAGAAACCGAGAAGGGCGATTTCCTGCACCACTTCACGAGTCGCCTGGAGCCAATCCTGCGGAGTAACCGGCTGGTAGACACGCAGCATATCCTCAAGTGCCTTGTTCATGTCATTATGCCTCCATATTTTTCAACGGTGCGCAGCAGGCAGCGCACTGCCGGGCGTCCATACCCTTTGGTGCATGCGCGAATGATTTCAAGATCGAGTTCCAACTTGCTGTCAAAACGCATCAATTCCGCCCAGCGCCGCACATCCGTCATGGAGTGCATTCCAGGTTCCCGCGCAATACGGTCGCAAAGCGCCTTGGTCGGCGAAGCGATAAGGAATGGAATGCCGGATTCGGTTACCCGTTCTATGCCAATGTAATAAACAGCTTCAGGGACCGCATGATAACGGTAGCGGCCGAAAACGGTTTCGAACTCCTTGTGACGATTCAGAGTTACCGAACGGATTTCATAGACCGCTTCGGGGATCAGGCCATGATAAGAGAGCGCCGTCTCAAAGCTTATGTATGAAGGGCCGTATATGCTTGCAGCAAAACAAAGCGGGTTTACATTACGGCTTGTCGCATAAAGACCGCGCCGCAGCTGAATCAGCTCGCCGGAATGAATCATACGGGCAATCTTTCCGCGCTTGTCGCTCAGATCACCCAGAATATCCTTCATCCGTAGTGAATCGATTATCTCTCCAAGATTGTCCTTAAATATGTTCATTGCAAGCAATATAGTTGCAATAAATACAACTTTCAAGTTCAAATACACGCTTTTTCTTTGGGGCATCTATTGTTTTTCATTCTGACTTTTGAATGAAAAACTACTGGACAGTATTCAAAGTAATCGAAATCCGCGTTAATCTTCGCGCCAGACATGTCATGACAGCAAAGGCCGAAGAATGAACCGGTGAAGCAGGATGTAGTTCCGTACTCGTCACTTAGGATCGTGCTGTCAAGAATCGGACCGATATCCGTCCAGTTCTTGCCGTCCCATGACCAGGAGAACTGTAATCGAGCATAATCCAGTTTTGCCTGCATGTGGATCGGAGCTGGTTTATCAAGAACTATCTGTGTTTCGGGAATTTCCCTGTAGAGACTATTGTCGCTCACAACTAACCCGAGTATCCGCCGCCCTTCATCATCGGCGGTCACTCGCAGATAATAGTAGTCCTTGCGGTCGTAATAGGCGATAAGTCCGGCCATCTGCTGGTATGTCTGCGGCTTGAAATCAATACATGTCCTGACTTCACAGCGGAAGTGTTGAATGCGTCTGGCAATCAGGCTCTGTTCGAAAGTTGAATACAGGGAATTGCGACCGCGCAGACGCAGCCATCCCGGACGTTCGGAGAGGGAAGTCCAGGATTCGTCAAACGGTTCGCGCAGGCTTTGGAAATTTATATTCAGGATGGGCTTGTCAAAGTCATCACGCGCCGGTTCTTCCTGCCAAGGATGCGGTGGCAGTTGCGGTGCCGGAACTTCCCATGCCGGGGCATTGCCGCCATGTGCCAGACGCGGCCAGTCATCAGCGCCCCAGACAAGGCGTTGAAGTGCACTTTCACGTCCCAGAATACTGCGGCCATGTGTTTCCAATTTCGCGTCCGACGGAGCATTTTCAGGAAAAATCGGACGGCTGCAAAGATGCGCCAAATACCAGTCGCCAGTCTGCGTCTCAAGCCAGGCACCATGTCCGGCTTTCTGCAGGACAGTCGGCGCTTGTCCTGCCGATGTCAGCAGGGGATTTTCCGGATGCAATTCGTATGGGCCGGTGATTTTCCGGCTGCGTGCGACGCTGACCACATGATTCCAGCCGGTGCCGCCTTCGGCGCAAACCAGATAATAGCATCCGTTCCGACAATATAGATTGGGCCCTTCCGTAATCCGATGTTTGCTGCCCTGCCAGATGTTTGTGACCGGGCCTGTCAGCTGGCGCATCTTCGGATCGTATTCCTGAAGGATAATCCCCGCAAACCGGTGTTTTATGCCGCGACCGTCCCAGTACATGTTGATCAGA
>JBAZRS010000668.1:0-3134 GCA_041662825.1 Victivallales bacterium
ACGCGTCTTCAGGGATGTCGCGGAGATCGGGCAGATCCACGGTAAACTTGAAGATGTTATAGGGACTTCGGTCAAGCCTGAGGTCGCCGTAGTTTATGACTGGGATGTCAAGCATGCACTGGATTATTCCGCAGGGCCGACAAATGAGAATAAAAAATATGTCGAGACATTCAAGAAGATGTACAAGCCGTTCTGGCAGTCCGGAATTCCGGTCGATGTGATTCAGAGCACATGCCCTTTTGACAAATACAAAGTGCTGGTTCTTCCGATGCTCTTCATGGTCAAAAAAGGCGTTGCAGAAAGGATTAAGAAGTTTGTGTCCGACGGCGGAACTGTCATTGCCACCTACCTTGGCGGCATTGTCGACGATTATGACAGGTGTTTCACAGGCGGCTGGCCTGGCTGCGGACTTCGCAAAGTATTCGGAATTTGGAACGAGGAGATTGACGGATTGACTCCGGACGACAGGCAGCAGGTTGTGGGCGTAAAAGGAAATCCCCTCGGGCTGAAGGGGAAATTCAAGGCATATGACTACTGCGAGAGGATACATCCGGAATCTGCGGAGGTCATTGCGGTCTATGGAAAAGATTTTTATGCCGGAGAGCCTGCGGTGACAGTCAACAGGTTTGGAAAAGGCATGGCGTATTACATCGCCGCAAGGACGGATGATGAATTCATCGGTGAATTAACTTCAGCCGTCATAAAGGATGCAAAGATTAAGAGGGTTCTTCCAAAAACTCTGCCAGACGGAGTGACTGCACAGATGAGGACAGACGGGAAGAGGGACTTTGTTTTCATCCTGAATTTCAAAAACGAGAAACAGAAGATAGATCTCGGGAAAGAGAAATTCATCGACATGCTTTCAGGAAAAGGCGTCGAAGGCGTACTGAAGCTTGAAGCGAACGGCTCCGCTGTCCTGGAAAGGGTTTGAATTTCATTAATTAATTTGTCTGAAAGTAGCACAGACATTCCTGTCTGTGATTATTTCTTGACGCTGAAAGCGTGTGGAAATAAAGCCTATGACAGGGACATTAGTGTAAAGGGAACCTCTAAAAATTGGCATATGGCGCGAGACAGGAGATTATGGAGAGCCGACATCCCCCTTCGCCCGAGAGCTTCGGGGGACAGGAGGAGCAAACGCCAGGAGCAGCCCCGTAGCGGGCTGTGACTGGATTTGCGACGATGGCGGAATCCATAAGAATCAGTCTCCCTTCGGGTTGCGGATCTTTTTGGCTCAAAGAAGAATGTTCCTCTCTCGGCGTATCTACTCGATACGCCTCCGTTCAGAAATTCTTTTTGAGCTTTCAAAAATCTTCCGCAACGCGCCACATGCGAATTTTTAGAGGTTCCCTAAAGAGAATAAGAACACGCGAGACACCTGTGATGCCTTAACGTTAAGGAATTTCAAAGTTTAATGATTATCAATAAAAATCAAGACACAACTAAAGTTGTGAACTCCAACATGTTCGATATTTGGCATTTTTCAAAACTTTGTGCCTCTGTGCCTTTGCGCCTCTGTAACTATTCTATAAAAGTTGCGGCCCTTGACCGCATAATTCAATAGGAGCTTTGCCATGAATGTTTTGTTTGCACTCGCCTTGTCCGCCATCATTTCCGTTTCCGGCTGGCTCAATGAAGGGTTGAAGGCGCTGGAGAAGAAGGACTATGATGTCGCGATCGAGAACCTCTCGAAAATTACAAAGGAGAATTCTGCAGGGACGAGGATTTATGAGACGGCTCTTTTTTACAGGGCGCAGGCATACCTTGGCAAGAACGACAAGGAAAAGGCGATTGCGGATCTTATGACTCTTCTGAAAGGCGACTGCGGAAAGGAACTGCGTGTCGAAGCCAGGAAGCAATATCTTGCGATCGGAGGCAAGCCCGAGAAACTGCTTCCGGATGAATCCCCGGCAAAGGTCTGGGCGAAATTCAAAAAGCTGGCGGAAGCGGGCGACATTAAGAAAGCCCTTGAACTCACGACCGGAGAATGGAGAATGATGCTGTCGGCTCTCGACGGAGATGCTGGTGCCAGAGGTGGCGGTCTTGAGGCGTTCACAAAGGAGATTGCCAAGGGTGAAGTCGGTGCGGAGGCACTGCCGGAAAATCCCGAGGAGGGACAGGCCACTCTTGAGATCAAGAATCTTGAAAGGGGATTCGATTTCAAGATGGGGTTCGTGTTTGACAAGGAATCCAACCGTTGGTTGATTTGCAATTTCAGGCCTGTCATCAGACAGGATGGCGCAAACAACGGGAATGTCCAGGCATCCCGCGCCAAGAGGAACGAGAGCCAGGAAAATATTGGCAAGCTCAAGCAGATCGGTCTCGCCTGCAGGATGTATGCACAGGAGTTCAAAGGTGATTTCCCTAAAGGTTTTGATGATCTCGTAAAAGACGGTTATCTTGAAAACCTGGACATCTACATATGGATTAGCGCCGAAGACGGTGCCAAAGATAAATTCATATACTGCCCGGGGCTCAATGAAAGTTCTTCCGTGGATTTCATGATTGCCGCCGCACCGCGTCCGGCAAAAGGCAAAAGAGAAGTTCTGTTTGTCGACGGACATGTAAACACTGTAAGTGAAGAGGAGTTCCAGAAAAATGCGAAAGCTCAGAAATGGTTGGTTCCGGCGTTTGTAAAGCCTGAGAAGAAGGACATTCCGGAAGAGAAACAGAAACTCATACGCGGTCTTGTCGCCCAGATCGGAGACTCCAATCCCGAACTAAGGCAGACGGCAAAGAAAAAAATCCGCGAGATGGGACCTGAAGCCTATCCCGTCCTAGAGGAATTTGTAAACCATCCCGATCCTGAAATCAAACTCGAAGTCAAAAGCATCCTGAAGGGGAAGTGAGGATTCAATATCGTCCGCGATTCTCCCGGTAACGCCCCGGACTCAGTTTCACAAGTTCACGGAAGCGGCGGACGAAATGCACATAGCTCCGGAATCCGCACTGCGCTGAAATCTGCTTCACACTCAAATCCGAATTTTCCAGGAGGTGCTTTGCATGTTCCATCCTGCGCTCCGTCAGATAGGCATGGAAACTGCGTCCTGACATTCTTGTAAATAGCTGCGAAAGATAAGAGGGGTTGAGATTGAACCTGCCGGCTACGGAGCTGCGGTCAATGTCCTCCTCAA
>JBAZRS010000669.1:0-3132 GCA_041662825.1 Victivallales bacterium
GCCCGCAACGGGGCTGCTCCCGGCGTTTGCTCCTCCTGTCCTCCCGTAGCTCTCGGGCGAAGGGGGATGCCGGCTCTCCATAATCTCCTGTCTCGCGCCATATGCCAATTTTTAGAGGTTCCCTAAAGGGAACCCCTGAAAATCGGCAAATGCGGATTTTCAGAGATTCCCCCAAGCGAATATCAACAGCCTAATGGAGTATAAAACAGGAGTAAAATAAAAATGAATTCATTTCGGAAACGATATCTGGCGGTGATTCTTTCGGCGGCATTTGCAATGTCCCTTTCTGCGGCGAACTGGCCGCCTGCTGCCCCGGCTGGCGCCGGCGAAAAGTCGACCGCAAAGGCCGGCCCGTTCGCCATGCGCGGCTTCGGAAAAGTCGAGGCCGAGGGTTTTTCCTGGAACACAAGCCAGGGTAAGACAAGCCTTGTCCGACTGAACTGTGAAAATCCCGAGAAGGCGAAAATCACGGCCTCCAAATATCTTGCGGACATGCTCGCATTCGGCGCGGTCAAAAAACTTGACGGACAGGAAACTCTTCTCGAAGTGCGCCATGGAGGAATTTGGAGGATAGGTGTTGACGGCGCATCGGTATTTGTCGCCTCGGCGCCGAACCGCGATGCGCTTGCCGCCGCCGGAAAAAACTGGGGGGCGGACAGCTGGCAGAAAGTCCCCGAACTGGGTTATCCGCGCTGGCTGGACAATTTCGACAATGCTGGACTCGGCATCTGGATCACCCCGAAAGCCAGGACAGCGGAACAGCTCGAATGGTTCAGGAAGTTCCCCGCAGTTGCGAACCTGCACCGCCAGTCACTGGAACTATCCCCGGCGCCGGGCGTATATGACACAAGCGCAGGCGACTACGGAATCTCATATCTAAAATCTCTCGGCAAAACCTACCGCTATATGGTATGGTGCGGCATGGGTGACTCGGCCTGGTTCGACTGGATGCAGATTCCGGGGGAGCAGGTGGAACAGTTCATGCCCGGATATCTCGGGAACAGTTTTTTCCGGCTTGTCTATTACCGCCACCACGATTCAAGCGACCTGGTGAACTATCTCATGCTCGATTCCCAGCTTGCAATGCTCCGCAAGGCCTCCAAAGATCCCGATCTTCTCGCATATATGGAGCCTCACGGGGAAATGTCCATAAGGGACGGCTTAATGCCTCCGAACGCCCGGGAACGTTTCCGCGAATTCCTCCGCGACGAGAAAAAATATTCCCTGGAACAGGTGAGCGTTGCATACACCGGAAGCAAGGACGGATTCAAGTCCTGGGACGATGTCGTCTTTCCTGACGACGCCTGGTTTGCCGGACGCCGGGAAAGTTTCCTCGACTTGGACGATGTGCCATGGCGCTTCAAGTCCGAAACCCAGGAGCCGGGATGCAAGGCGGGTTTTGACAAGAAGGATTTCAACGACAGCAGCTGGTATCAGTCCATGCGCTATGATGTCCGGATGATGAGCGCATGGGACGGCAATACGAGGGCGTATCCGCTCTGGATGCGGTTCAAGCACGAGGTGCCCGCTGATTTCCTCAAGGGAAATGGCAAAACCTATCTGCACATCATGCCGTTCCTGGAAAGGGACGGCCGCAAACTTTCCATCTGGATCAACGACCGTGAAGTCGCCCTCAATTTACATCAGAATACCGGACCGGTATATACGCATGCGGTTTGTGATGTGACCAGTTTTCTGCATCCCGGGGAAAACAACTTCGCCGTTTACTCCAATGGCGGCCGCATCGCCTACCGGGTCTTCCTCAGCAAGATCCCGAAACTGGAATTCCCCTACGCCGACAACCGCCTCAACCGGCAGTATGTCGACCGTCAGGACTTCTTTATCAGCACCAAGTTCAAGACTCTTGAACTGTTCGTCAAAGCCATCAGGTCGATTGATCCTGACCGACCTATCAAATCGATGACGCCAGGTCCGTATCAGGACAAGGCGATGGATCTATTCGACCGTTTTGGCGGATATCCGCAGCTCACCGGCGAAGGCTCATTCTACCGGCCGATGCACTACAAGGGGTATTCCCGCTTGCGGGGTCTGCCGGGATCAAGCGAACCGGGAGGTCCGTCATCGGAAGCCCCTGGACTGCAGCGCATGTTCGCCTACATCTTATATGAATCCCAGGATGCGCACGACTACATGACTGACCTTGACGCAATCTACAACGAAACGGAGGCCCGCAAATACTGGACGGACAACGCCCAGCTCCTGGGTACGATCGGGAAAACCGATTTCATCGAGCCCAAGCTCGGGGTTCTGCGCGACACGCGTCAGGGTTACAGGTACAATGAAGATGCGATTTGGAACTGGGATCTTTCCCGCGGGCCTCTTCCCTCGCTCGGGATTTCCCCGGTGCTGGTCGGGGGCGGGGAATTTGAAGACGGGCTCGCCGACAAACTGCCTGTCATATTCGACTGCTCAACTGTGGTCACGGACAAGCCGATGATTGAGGCGGTGAAGAAGTATGTGCGGAACGGCGGCACTTTTCTGGCCATGCACAACAGCGGACAGAACACTCCGGAAAGCCGCGACACCTGGAATCTGGCTTCCGAATTCGGTCTCAAGGTCACGCCGAAATTTATCAACGGCGATGATGTCAATAAATGGCCCGTTGCAAAAATCAGCTTCACAAGCAAACAGGATCTCTTTCCAACCCTGCGCGGAAAAGTCTTCGAAGGCAGCGGTGTAAGCATAAACTGGGAGGGTGTTGAAAAAACCGGCGCGGTCGCCATCCGCGGTGAAAAATGCACGCCGATAGCGCACTGGGATGACGACAAGTCGATCGCCATCGCCGAGGTCAATTACGGCAAAGGCCGCTTCATCATGTTCGGCAGTCCCATCTTTGTGCGCTTCAAGGATGTTTCGGGCAAATGGATCAATGACCAGGACCGTCAGAAACTTTTGTCCGAACTTCTCGCTTCACTCGGTATGAAAATGGACACCGGCGTGACAGATCCGCGTGTCTGGTTTGAGCGCCGGGAGAGCAAGAACGGTCTCTATGATGTCTATCTCGCCTGTGCAATGGGATGGAAGGAAAAAGATTTCAAGATGAGCGACCATCTTGCAAGCGGACTTAGCGCCCTGCGCGGCAAGGCGGCAGCGGCGGTAGAAACTTCTTCA
>JBAZRS010000670.1:0-3125 GCA_041662825.1 Victivallales bacterium
GAGGGCGGCGAAGCCGGTCCCGACGTTTACAAGGGCGAGACCATCCAGCGCCTGAACAAGCTCGATGACGGACGCCTGATCCTCGCCCACGGCAAAAACGCCCACCACATGCTGCAGGTCACCGGACTGGAAAACGTCAGACGCTTTTCCGGATCTTTCGATCTCACTGCCGACCAGGCGAAACAGGCCGCTGTAAGGATTTCCGAACAAAAAGAGAAGTCGGACGAGACTGCGCCAATCCGAATAACCCTTGCAAAAAATGCGCCGACCGTGGACGGGAAACTGGACGACTGGGACTGGAAAGCGGCAAGTGCGATCGGACATAAGGAAGGAAGTCCCCGTGCCGAAGTGGCGTTGAAGACTGTCGGTAAAAACCTCTTCGCCGCCTTCAAGGTGTTCAAGAAAGGCGCGTATGTAAACACGGCGAAAGACGATGCGACACAGCTCTTCCTGACCGGCGACGCCGTCGAACTGCGTTTCCGCGCGGAGCCTGCCGCCGATCCGAAAGACAAGAAGCCGATCATGGGCGATTGCCGTGTCATTATCGGAAAGAAAGAAGGCAAGACTGTTGCCGTTCTTTACCGTGCCGTTGTCCCCAACGCCAAGAACCCTGTGGTCTTCCGCAACCCCGCAGGAAAAGAGGTTCCTTTTGACTCGGTGGAAGTGATCAAGGACGCTGTTGTGGCGATTGTTGACACCGCTGACGGATATCTTGTCGAAGCGTCCCTCCCGATTGATTTCCTGGGGGGGAACCTCTGGTCCGCCCGGAGCATTCCGGGAGACGCCGGCATCATTGTCGCCGACTCTACCGGACGCCGCGTCGCAAGAATCTGCCGCTTCAACAAGGATACGCAGGTCGTCAGCGACATCCCCACCGAGGCCGCCCTCCAGCCCGAGCTCTGGGGAACTTTCCTGGTGGGTAAAGAGTGAAATTAGGGTGCAATAGACCATAATCCAGTAACCAGTGCTCAGTATAAGAATTCAAACTTGTTGGAGTTCACAACCCTGGTCGCCTATGGCGCCGCCAGCGGCGGGTAAACTTTAGTTGTGTCTTTTTCTTTAAACTCAGGCACTTGAAATCTATCTTAAGGGAACCTCTATAAAGAACTATTTGAAAGCCCCCCTGCGGGCTTGACCCGCAGGAGGCAAAGATTAAAAAGCTAATGGAATCCCCGTTAGCTCAACAGTCTCCTTTTCCTGCCAGATAAACTGGCAGGGGAAGTTTAAGCTGAAATCCAATTATTCATGGACCGGAAGTGTTTTAATTCAAGAAATTCAAGGAGCATGCGGAAATGAGCAGCCTATATATAAACGAAGACAATCAGAGCTTCTACAATTCGCGCCCCGAATCGGAGATGACTCCGGAAGGCGTGGACAGTGTCGTGGACCGGGCCGCGCAGTTTCCAATCACGGGAATCGCGTTCTGCGTCAACGTCCAGCGCGCACTGTTCGATAGCAAGGTGTGGGAGACGTTTTACGGGGACTATGATCCGTCAAAAGGTTTGGATCAGCCTGCCGAATGGCGGAAGCACGGTGCGCGCAAACTATGGCTGCTTGCACAACGCGGTGTCGATCATCACGCCCGCTGGCTTGCCCGCTGTCGGCACCACGGCATCGAAGGCTGGCTCAGCATGCGCATGAACGACTGCCACGGACTCAAGGAATACAGCCAGGCAGAGGCCGGAGTCGAGGCGACCCACTGGACCCGCAACTGGCCCTCGACATGGTGGCGTGAACATCCCGAGTTCCGCCGTGCGCCATACCGCTTCGAAAGAAGCTGGGAGGGCGCCTTCGACTATTCCCATAAGGAGGTGCGGGAACATCACATGGCTCTTGTGCGGGAACTTCTCGGACGCTATGACATGTTCGGCCTCGAACTCGACTGGATGCGCTGGGGCATGATGTTCGCCCCGGGCAAGGAACAGGCCGGGCTTAATCTTCTGACGGAGTTTATCCGGGAGACACGGCTCCTCTCCGCCGAGAGCGCACGACGTGTCGGGCATCCTGTGAAACTGGCAGTCCGAGTGCCTGCCGAACCTGAAACATGTCTCGCCCTGGGCTACGATGTGCCGCGATGGGCGGAGGAAGGGCTGGTCGATGTCGTGATTCTCTCATCGTTCCTCGGCACCGCCAACTTCGATTATCCCGTCAGCATCTGGCGGCGTCTGCTCGGACCCAAAGTGAAACTTGTCGCAAACGCAGAACCAATTGTCAGCGCACATCCGTGGCCGACGACATCCGGAAAGCCCAATGTCGGAACAACAGCCTTCACATACGGTGCAGCCGCCTCAGCGTTGCAGCGCGGTGTGGACGGCATACACCTGTTCAACCACTGTCCAAGCAAACTCCTGCATGGCCCTGAAAAGGCGCGTGACCTGTACGCACTATTCCGCGATGTTGCGAATCTCGCAGCTGTGTCCGGGAAGTGCAGACGCCACGCAGTCTCCTATCCCCAGGTGTTTGCAGCCGGAGAATCCTGCCGCACAGTACTGCCTGTTCCGCTGCGTGTCCCGCGCATCGGCGTCGCCTTCGGACGCATGGAGGAGAATATTACTCTGCGCATCTCTATCGGCCCGAAACCCCTCTCCGGATCCGTCTGTCTCCAACTCGGATTCTCGGCCGATGCTCCACCCCTCGAAGCGGACACAATAACTCTGCGGGTGAACCAGATTGTCTGCAAACCGTGTACAAGCAGGCCTGCTCCGTTTGCCGTCAAAACCGAAGACCCAATGAGGGATTTTATACACGGAGATCCGCCGAGTGAAGCCGCACAGGTACTTCTCTGGGATCTGCCTCTGGAGGCGCTGCAGGACGACGTGAACGTGGTGGAATTTGTTCCTCCGCAGGTTGACGGCCGTCTAGTCTGGGCGGAATTCCTGGTTGCTCCGATTTCATAAGCTTTGCCGTGAGCTTTGTCGTGAGCTTTGTCGATTCTTTTCTGCTTCTTCTCCTGTCTTCGGGCTCCTCCTGCCGGCAAACCTTTTTGACCAAGCTCTGATTATACGTCAGGGTTTTGTAACCGTTAAGCTGGGTTGTTTGAGTTCAATAGTAGGGCAACTCTCGATGAGAGTGCCTCGAAAAGCCGCACTCATCGAGTGCTGGCCTACTCAAAGCAAGCACAAATA
>JBAZRS010000671.1:0-3124 GCA_041662825.1 Victivallales bacterium
AAACTCGGAGAACTTTATCTTTCAAGAGATCCGGGAAAGGCTTTTGAGTGGTTTGCCAAGGCTGCCGAGGAGCACTGGAACGTATATTCCTCTTCGCGCTCATGGGCGCAATTAAGGATTGGGAAATGCCATATGAACGGGACGGGCGTGCCTAAAAATGAGAAGAAGTCTTGGGAATGGCTTGCAAAAGCAGCTGCGAATGGCAATGGAGAGGCAAGGGTGCTGATTGAAAGATATGCAAAAAAGGAACAGTGTGATGCAAAGACACAATGCGATATTGGCTGGTTCTATCTGAACGGGACTGATTTTGCCAAGGACGAGAAAAAGGCCTTGGAATGGCTGGGCAGAGCTGCAACTCAGGGATATACCCGAGCTATTGGAATGATTGAAGGCATTAAGGCCGGAAAAGAAATAAATGCTTTTTAATGTTCTGGAAACATGTCGGTTATGAGTGATAAACTAAAAGAGAATATGTCCGCAGGCTGCCGCTATGAGAATGCCAGGCTGCATATGTTCACCAAGAGAGCGGTCATATTCGTCGAGATGACGCCGTCCGGCCCCGCAGCCTATTGCAAAAAGGGCGCAAGTCCCGGTTTTACCCCATGCTGCCTGCCTGAAGTTTACTATGAGGCGATGGTGGATGCCGCCGAGGACCGCAATGGTTCCGATGTCGAACGGGCCCCGGAATACCCTGCGGGCATGAGATATCCCGAATATGTGAAATTTTCAACCCCTTCAAAATACTTAGAAGAAGATGTGCCCGGTTTCAAGGCGTCAGAAACGCCGGCAGCCCAAAAGCGCCCAAGGCTGTCGCCTGACATGTGCCGGAGCCCGGAGAAATTATACCAGTCCCACATAAAAGCGCAGTTCGATTTTTTCCGTGAGAACTTTGACCATTCCCTGCTGAAGAAAGCCAGTGTGTATTATTCCCACAGGCTTGACATCTACAGGTTGCTCATGCTGGACGGCGGCATCGAACTCGCAGAATCGAATCCGGCACTTACATTTATGGTCGCGCTGAACCGGACATTCTGTGCGAAGAAGGATGCCGAACCCTGGGGCAGGGCGGGCAGCATGCTGAAGATGAAACGCAGGAAAATCCTTTCCATGTGCGGATTCCCGGAGTCGGAATCGCTGGTCCGCATATTCGGCAGGATAGGATTGGAAAATGTGAGCACTACTAATATCATCTTGATCAGGAAGGCACTCAAAAAGAATCCAGAACTGCTGCGGGTTTTTTCATTCGTTGATAATTTTCAGGGCAATGTAATCAAGTTCGCCACAATGCCGGAACTGAGCGGCGCAGTAACCGCGCAGTTCCTGAACGAGGCGGGCCAGGTAAATGAATATCCGGCCAATAGTGAGTACAATCATCTTCTTGACGACACGGTCCGCATGTCATCCATGCTTGGCGAGAGTCTGGGCACGCTCAGAAACAGGAAGGATTTGCAGCGCAGACACGACGATCTCATAATTCCATACACGGCCAAAATGAAACTCGGGGTTGCAAACGCATCCTTTCCGGAGCCGCCTTTCGACGGCACCTCGGTTCAGGATTTCGAGATACACCCGGTGCGCAGTCCGGAAACGCTCTACAAGTGGGCGACCCGGCAGCATAACTACGTCATGACCCGGTTTGCCAGTATTGCCATGGCAGAAGCCGCGGTTTACATGGTCACAAGACCGGTCGAAGCCACTCTGGAGGTATTGAGAGTGAGAACAGGGAGCGGTTGGAGACTTGGAGACCTCAAGGGGACATGTAACACCAGTGTTCCAGGCACCGTGACCGAACATGTGAAAAGATGGTTCAACGAGCGCAGGGGTAGCCCTCGACAAGTCGAAACACATAATAGCGTTGCCGGGCTTACGATGCCTGAAATCCATACCCGTTTTTCCAGAGGACTGCCTGTTCCTGACCAATATCAATATGATCCTCGTGTCGACGATGTCCTTAACGAGAACGATATGGACCGGAATACGGAGTTCGCCCAGGGGCCGCTACCCGAATACCTGGATTCCGAGTTCAGTGTCAAGCCTGTCCGCCGTGCCGGGGACATGACCGAGGTTCTGCGCGGCAATCAGCAACCACCCGAGGCATATCTTGAGCTGGCAAAAGCCGGAGAGTATTTTGTCTATATCGCTGGCATATCTGACAAGCACCTAGTTTTCCTCAGCGTGGCAAAGTTTCCCGAAAGGAAAATAGAGGTAGAACACATATATCCGCGTTCTGAACGCATTCTGACCCTCCTGCGCAAATGGATAGAGAACCATATTTCAGTGAATGGATTTCCTTTGGAGTTGAAGGACGATAATCAGATAGAGTTTTCATTGGAGTGATGATACGAATAATAAAGGCCGATCGGGGGGACGGCATCCGGGAAATATTTGTAACAGAGGAAACTGTATCGTTCAACCATCATTGTCCGAAAACCTGTCCTCGCAGGCTTCGTCAGCCTTGTCCAGCCAGCGATAATATTCCGTGTAAATCGAGTCATCCCCGAGTATCTTTGCCCCATAGTAAACGACTAAGTCGTTGGGGTAATGGGAGTCTGTCTTCAGTATTTTTACAGCCTCTGCCGGAATCATTCTTGTGCAGGCGATGAGATAAGCTACTGCAGCACTTCTCGAAATCCCCGCAGTGCAATGGACGACAATGTTGTTCTTTCCTTTTGCCCAATTCAATATCCCTGCAATCTGTTTCGGGTCTACCACTTTCTTTCCTGTCCATGGTGATTCAATGTCGTCAAAGACCTCTATTATGATTTCCTTATAATGACCTTTGAAGTCCTCGAACACCTTGTATTCTAGTTCAGGCAGATCCGTACTTCGGATACTGACAATATTGTAGAGGGTCTTCTTACTCGAAAGAAGTTCCGTTATCGCCTCAAGGCTCATTATTGATATGCTGTGTGTTTTGCGTTTCATTATACTGGTTTCCTTTATGCCACTGACTTTCGCAGACTAGGAGGATATCCGGCAAACTTCATTCTGTCCCGAGACATGAAGTTTGACCAGCCCGTCTTTTAATGCAGGATTTTTATCAAAAGCCGCTTTCCTTGCCAGTTCGGGCGTATTGCATTCCCCGCTCAGGTGGAGGAGTATGACATCGCGGGTTCTAGAAGAA
>JBAZRS010000672.1:0-3112 GCA_041662825.1 Victivallales bacterium
AAGGTGTGTTGGTTATATTGTATTCCGTTTGCGCCGTATCCCACATGCAGAAACCGTCAATATGTTTTGCGGTGAAACAGACATATTGCATCCCCGCGTTTTCCGCCATATCCAGCCATTGGTTGGGATTGAAATTCACGGGATTAAACCTGTCGATCAGATGAGTATAGCCGCATCTGGGGAGGCCTTTTCGGAACTGTTCCTGCTCATGCCAGGCGTTTACCGCATAGAGCCCCCAATGGATAAAAAGCCCGAAACGTTTCTCGAAAAACCAGTCGCGCCCGTCGTTGAACACTCTCTTCTTTGTTGGCATTATCTCTGTGTCTGCATTATTCATTTGTTACGCTTTCACTTCTTTTTAAGTTTATTTTTAAGCTTAAAAACTTTCTATATATATATGGAACGCCGGTAACTTGCCGGCATTTATTTCAATGTGGTACAGGCGTCTCGCCTGTTCTTAATTCTCTCGATCCTGTGTTTTGTTTCTAGCTTTTAAATTCTTTCCTGAAACTGCCGTTGGTGTTCACGGCTTTAGCGTGTTCTTTTCTTTGCAGTTTCATTATGATAAAACTGAGGACAGCGCAGTAAGATGCTGATTACCGTCGTCTGTCCTCTCCCACTCCACGTTAGATGTTCAAATTCAAGACACGCTAAAGCCGTGAACTCCAACTAATTCCCAACTTGTCTCTAAAACTTCCGAACTTCCCTTAGTGCCTTGGTGGTTACTCGCACCAAACCGCCCGAATCGCGGATCACCAGTTCCGTCGGCACCTGCACTGTTGGTTCGAATTTCTCGCCCTTGATTACCTTTATCAGCTCATCCGCTGCCGCCATACCCATTTTTTCAAAGGGCTGTTTCACTGTGGTCAAACTTGGAAAACTGTTCTGGCAAAAAGACATGTCACCATAACCTGTTATTGATATGTCATCAGGAACCCGTTTGCCTAAAGACTGTACAATATTCATCGTCGTCAGCGCCTGAAAGTCTGTAGAGTGGCAAATAGCCGTCGCTGAAAGTCTGCCGGAAACTATTTTTTTCACGAATGCATGGAATTCTTTCTGCTTCGTTTCATATAAACCTTCAAACAGCAGGGAATCATCAAGCGCCAACCCGCACTTTTTCATGCCCTGACAGAAACCGTGGTAACGCCGGGCCGCAAAGCCCAAATTCAGGCCGTTGGAAATGTGTGCAATGCGCTTGTGCCCGAGAGAGTGCAGATGTTCCACCATCGACAGCATTCCAAGGTTGTCATCAGAAAACACATTGACTGTACCGGGCTTACCCTGATAGTTGTCAACTAATGCTGTAGGTATGTCGTGTGATTTCGCGCTTTCGGACAGGATTTCCAGTTGGGATACTCTCAGGCCGCGAGCGATTAAACCTGAAGGGCGCTGCTCCAGCAGGCGATCAAGGGAGATTTTAAAGTTTTCATTGTTTTCAACTGTGATCAGTTTAAGGAAGAAATGATTCCTGTCAATCACCTTTGATGCGCCTTCCAGCACTCTTGAAGTATATTCCTGGGAAATATCGCTTGAAATAAATGCAATGACTCTGGTTTTACCGTGGCGCATGTTGGTTGCGACCGCGTTGCGGCTGTAGCCCATTCTCGCTGCAATCTCCCTGATCCGCGTCCGCATCTTCTCGCTGACCCGCCCCGGACTGCTCCTTTCACCAAGCACGACAGAGACAGCGGTGTAGCTGACTTTCGCCTCTTTCGCAATGTCTTTTATGGTGACCATTATGAACAAAACCTGATTTTATCAATTTGCATGGTGCAACGTTGAACCATGAACACATTATACAGTATTTTATTTTGGAAAGCAATAGTGAAGTAAAAAAATACTAAAATGACTTGAGGAAGGCTGAACGCAGATCGTTCAGCAATGTTTTGCCTGATTCCACATCCGGAGCGCTGGCCTGCAAAATGATATTGCGTTTTTGCGGCAGCTTGCCGGCCAATATATTTTGACAGGTTTTCGAATCGCGTCCGCCGATCGGTATCCACGGGACTTTGGCGGCAGGAATCTCGTTGCAGACATCCAGCGGGTCGGTTTCATAAGGGACAATGACATCATAGCCGCTGACATTTTCGAGCTTGAAGAAAGTTTGCACCATCTCGCGGCTGTTGCCGCAGTAATGTACCCTTCCACCGCCGATTCCATCGAAAAAACGTTTGTCGTACTTCATAACATGATCAACATAGAATTCACGTGACAGCAATTGCATGGTGCAGTTGCTGATTCTGGCCGTGCCCGCCCACATGCCGCCCCAATCATAAAAATATTCCGTGTCGCTACTGATTTTGCTTTTCAATAAGCGGGTGATTTTGATCATGAACCCCGTGACATTCGCAAGCAGTGCGTCAAGGGCTTCTGGATTGTCGTAGAAATCCATGAAGATGTCATTGCCGCGGACAAGGTGTGCCGTATTGAACGCACTTTGAATATCTGGGTGCTGTAGTTCGACGCCATCCGGCAATACATCGAGCCAAATGTCAGTCCATTCATTCAGTTTGCCATACCACCCTGCATCGGTGTCCGGCACCTTGAGATCGTATGCGTCCTCAATGCGCTTAAGGACATGGCTGGCCGCCGCAGGCAAGGAATTCGGCGGGACGTAAATGTCACATCCGTATGCTGCTGCAGGCTGTGCGGTCCCGAATTGAACTCTAACACTCGGAACCCGGTCATCCCCCATTTCAAAATGCGGACGCAATGAGTCGAGTTCAGACCGCAGCATCACCATCGGGTCGGCAAGCCGCTCCTCCCAGCAAGGCAATTCCACAGGCGTGTCGATTATGATCATCGGCTGACAACTCTCCGGAGTTTCATAAAGCTTCCTGTACCGGCAGCGCAGGTTTTTGATATGATTGAGTAATCCGTCATCAACTTTTAAATATTCTTTCATCGTTTCCATAAGCAAATACACCTAATTTTGTAATATATGCTTCATCATACTTTATTAATTATACAGATAATGCTATCCTATTTAAATGGACTGTAAAATTATTATTTGTAATATATGACTATTATGGCGGATTTTTTTGACATTAAGTTTCTCCACTGGAATCATGTTCCGGAATGCAAAGTCTGGATCAGTAAGTGTTTTGAT
>JBAZRS010000673.1:0-3107 GCA_041662825.1 Victivallales bacterium
GTCGCTGTCAGTAAGATGTTTGACAAGCTCAGGCACCGCCTTGCCGTTGCCGAGCTGTCCGAGATCATATGCGGCGGCCAGCCTGCCTTCCGGATCGTTTCCGTTAAGCTTGGCGAGCATCGCATCAAGCGGGGTGAGTTCCTTTTTTTCATGCTTTACCCCGTCATCTTCAGCCATCATGTCCATGAGTTCCTTCTGGTGGTCGGCGTTCAGTTTGACGACCTCTCCCGCCTTGGTGACGGCTTTGGCGACCACTCCCTTGATGCCGTAGAAATCGAAAAGGCTGTCGGCCGTACGCGAAGATTTGAGGCATTCCGCAGCTGCGGCGGCCACTTTCTGATCGGGGTCGGCGTAGAGCTGGATTATATCGCTCATCCGCGGACTTTCGAAGGGTATGCGCCCGGAAAGTGCCTGGAGCGCCGCAACTCTGATTTCCGAAGGGGCATGTATGTTTTTGGCCAGTTCGATCACGGCGGAAAGCTGATCAAAACCCCAGACTTTTTTGAGACCTTCAGCAGCTTTGAGCCGGATTGGGAGGGGGACGGTCTCACTTGCTGCAAGAGATGCAAACAGTTGAGGGATATTAACACCCGACAGGCTTTTCTTTTCAGCTATTACGGAAATTGCATCGAGAATGGAGAGACGTACCGGTTGCGGAGTCAACTTATTCTTTGCCAGCTGGACTAGGCCGGGAAGCGCTTTTTCGTCAAGGAACAGAGCTGCGGATTTCGCAGCCCTCTCGGCAATCTCCGGCTTCTCCAGGGGATTTATCCGGTCGCGGATCAGCTGAAGCGCCCTGCCCTTCTCCTCGCTCTTCCTGATCTTCCCCTCAGACAGCTGTGCCGAAAGTTCTTTCAGAACTGTCATGCGACGGTCTGAGTCAGCACCCTTCATGGCCTGCTCTGCGAGATCGACGTATGACGGGCGGGTGAACATGAACCATGCAGCCACGACAGCGGCGATGACAAGTGGAACGGCGACAACACCAGCGAGCGCAAGCGGCCTCCTGCGGATCTTCCTCCATAACCTAATGGTAAACATGACGGATTTGGCGGAGACCTTATCGCCGTTGAGATAAGCATCCAGGTCCGCCGCCAGCTCCATAGCGGAACTGTAACGTTTCGCAGGATCCTTCTCCATGCACTTCAGGACGATGTTCTGGAGATCGACCGGGATGCCGGAAGTGATGTGGCGGGGAGGAACAGGTTCCTGGTGGACAACCTTGGTCAGGGTGTCGAAAACTGTTTCACCGCAGAAAGGCTGAATGCCCGTCAGCCCTTCATAAAGAAGGATTCCGATACTGTAGATGTCGGCGCGGTGGTCAATGCCGTGAACATTCCCCTTCGCCTGTTCCGGGCTCATATATGCGGGGGAACCCAGGACCACCCCGGTCATTGATACGATTGACGAGTTGGAACATTCCTTGGCGAGGCCGAAGTCCATAAGTAAAACCTGCCCGTCGTCTTTCCGGATCATGATGTTGGCCGGTTTCATGTCACGGTGTATGATTCTCTTGTCATGGGCGGCCTGAAGGGCAAGACACACATCGCGGACCTTCTCTATGAATTCGTGTTTGCGCAGCTTCCTTACACCCCTTCCCTCCATGTAATCCTGCAGGGAATGCCCTTCGACAAAATCCATGGTGAAAAAATACTGCCCGTCGATCTGGCCCATCTCGTGGACGGGAACGATGTTGGGATGATTCAGGTTGCCTGCGGCGCGGGCCTCGCGCATGAACCGCTTGATGGCGTTCTCGCTTGCGCCCTCACCCTGCAGGAGCACCTTCAGGGCAAGCTCACGGCGCAAATCGGGATCGTAGACCTTGTAAACTATGCCCATGCCTCCCCGGGCGATTTCCCTTATGATCTCGAATTTGCCGAACGTCTTGTTGAGAATGCCGCCCTTGGGCACCTTGGCAGGCGCATCCGGGCTGGGGGCGGGATGCTTCATTACAATTGAGGAAGAGCCGACGGCAAGGGTATATCCGTTGCCGGTGCTCTTGCCGGAACTGCCGTCGTTGGCGGGATTTTCCTCGGCGGAAGTTATATCGTCGTCAAGAGATACGGGTATTTCCCGTTCGACTGAAATGATGATCAGGGGGCGGTCGCATTTTTCGCATTTTATAACTTCATTCGCCGGAACGGAATCCGGAACGCCTTCCAGCGAGCAGTGAGAACAGGCGAGTTTGACCTTGTCGACGATCTCAAGTTTCCCCTGGCATTTCTCGCAGGCGGGAATTTCGCCGGACTCGATCTCGTCAGCCATGTATTCCGCAGCGCATCTGGCGCATCTGAGCCTGAAATCATGCATGTCCCGACCTCTTGTTTTGTCAGTGGAAACCAGTGGCCAATTTCTTCTCTAACCGCTCCGAACTTCCGAACTTTAGAACTTCCGAACTTTAGAACTTCCCCAAACTCACCTGTTTATATGTGCGATGTTCGCAGGCGGGAATCCGTTGAATACTGTGGACGATGCGATGCTGTAGGCGCCGATGTTCTTGCTGTAGAGCAGATCTCCGAGTTCGAGATTCGGAGGCAGCTCCTCTGACATGGACACCACGTCCAGAGCGTCGCAGGTCGGCCCGAAGACGGTGCAGATCTGATTCTTCCCCTTCTTGAACGAGTTCAGGTGATACTGGCAGTGGTCGAAGAGGATTCCGGAGAAAGTGTGATAGACGCCGTCGTCAATGTAATAGCAGAGTTTTCCGTCGCGCAGAGCTTTTCCGATGATTTTAGAGACGGAGGTTGCGGCGGTCGCAACCATGAATCTTCCCGGTTCCGCGAGGATCTGTATGTCTTTCGGGAAAAGCCGGTCGAGTTCGGCGTTGATCTTCTTGGCGAGTTCGCTGAACGGCTTTACGGTATTGTCGTATGGCGCCGGAAACCCCCCGCCGATGTCCAGAAGATTCATCTTGGTGTAGCCGCGGCCCTTCGCCTCGTCGAAGACGCTGGCTGCGAGATTTATGGCCTGCACGTAATTTTCGAAGTTGATGGTCTGGCTCCCCACATGGAAGCTCAAGCCTTCCACCACGAGTCCGGCGCGGTCGGCCTCGAGGATCAGGTCCACCGCCTCGCCGGGCGCCGCGCCGAATTTGGACGAGAGCTCGA
>JBAZRS010000674.1:0-3106 GCA_041662825.1 Victivallales bacterium
AAGAACCATATGGACGAGCGCATCAATGTCGTCGGCATACATCCGCGTTCCGTCGGGATGCTTGTTTTTGCAGATCTCTCCTTCCTGATAACCGTGCATGCATGTCTTGGAAACCTGTTCCTTCTGGTATTTGTCAAGCCACTCGACGCCGCGTTTGAGCATCTGTTCGTCAACCTTGACCCCGTTTGCCTTGGCAATCTGGAGCCCATGGACAACTGTCGCCGTAGTGTGCGCACTTGAATGTTCGCCCCAGCCTGAGAACCAGCCCCAGCCGCCGTCCGACAACTGCATGAACGCAAGCGCCTTCAGTCCGTCGAAAACCATGTCGTTCAGAAGCTCCTCCTCGAAAACCGGCTCGCGCTTAAAGCGCTTCCACTGCTTTGCGCGTTCCTTGTCGTCCCCTATTTCCTGGGCGTTCAGGTTGGAGCGCTTATCCCTGATGTCTTTAAGGTTAAGCCCCATATCCTTCAATATCTTCTGCGTGATGACAGTAGGCAGAAATCTGTTGAGCGTCTGCTCTGTGCAGCCGTACGGATATTCGCACATATAAGGCAATGCGTCGATCATCGCAGATGCCAGGCTCGGTGAAAATCTCACCTCGAGCCGGCTCTCCTCAGTGCGCCTTTCCGCAGGAACATCTATTTCTATTGTTTTCGATCCGCTGACTTCCTTCGCTGAAATATTCCCGCTGAACGAAACCGTCTTTATCATGCCGTGGACAAGAACTGGGAATTTCATCTCCATCGCATCGCCGTCACCGTCCGTGACAGCCTTCATCCTGACGACCGCCTCACCTTCTTTCATCGCAATAACGACCCAGTCGACACTGGCCTCCCCGCCGGCGGCTATCTTCACTTCCTTCACCTTGGTGTTTCCAGGAATATTCTTCAAAGCAAGAGGGGCCACTGCCCCCCCTTCAAGCTCAATCGCGACTTTTGCGGATTTCGCAGAAGGCAGGTAATTGTGTACGACGGCGGAAAGGGTGACTTCATCCTTTTCAACAAAGAATCTCGGCGCCTGCAATCTTAAAATGAAGTCCTTTGACGTAATCACTTCCGTCTCGCCCTGCCCGACCTTTGTGCCGTGGGTCATGCTCCAGACTTTCACCTTCCAAGTCGTGAGGTTCTCCGGCATGTTCAATTCAATTTCGGCCTCGCCATTCGCATCAGGAGTCACATTTGTTGTCCAGAAAGCTGTGTCAGCGAAATTCTTTCTGACAGCCACACCTGTCATTTCTTCGCCTCCGCCTGCCCCGGCTTCTCCAGAACTGATTCCTTCCTTGTCGGCCATCATGGCAAAGTTTTCACTTTTCTCCTCAGCCATTGCGCTCATCGGGGCCGCCATAACAGCACCCCTCCTGGCAAATGCGGGCATGGCCGCATCTTTCCGAATCATTCCCTTCCCCCTAGACATAGAAGAACCGCCTGTCGCGCCTACAGTTTGGGCAGCACCATCATTATCAACATCAATATTCCCGAATACTCCGAGAGGCTGCATCGGAATCTCTTTTTCCTTCAGGAGATTGTAGAAAAACCTGTCAAGATTGCTTTCCTGCTGCGAATTATGGGAACGCCTCCATTTCCAGAAGAAACTTTTGATCTCGGGTACGTTTGAACCGCCGCTTATATATTCGACTGATTTGTCGTAGGTTGTCACTACGAATGAACCGGTCGTCAACGGTTTCCCGAAGAAATCAGTCACTTTTATTTTGGCTCTGGCTTTTTCTCCCGGCTTATATTTTTCCTTTGAAGGGAGGATCTCCACATTCAGCACCCTTTTCTCCGGCGGAACAACAATCTCTTTTACGGCCGTAAATATCTTCCCGTTGGAAACCGTCACCGCCTCCACAAAGAAGTTCGGCATGTCCTTTTTGCTTACCTTGACTTCCTCGAACGCCGTTTTCCCCTTCAGGCGAATGATTTTCGGGGCAAGATAAATTCCGTTTGACGGGCGCAGGAACAATAGGACTGTGCTGTCGTTCTGTTTTGTATTGATTATAATCCTGGCATTCTCCCCGTCCTGATATTCGGTTTTCTCGTTGACGATTTCAATGTCGTTGAATCTGAAATCACTGCCCGGTTCGCCCTGTGAGTGGACTGCAAAAATGTATCCGCCTTCAATGCTGTTGCCCTTTGCGTCCCTGAGCGTGTACGACAGTCTGAACTGGCCGTTCTCGGCGGCCTTTATCTGCTGGGTCGCAATGCCGTCGTCATTAGTGTCAACCCTCCAGCTTTGTACGGCGGTCTCCTTCGGATTGCCGTTGGCGTCGTATTTTATCTTCAACAGTTTCAATGTTCCCGTTCCCTTGACAGGCTTGCCGTCAACTGTCCGGGCTGCGAAATTCGCGGTTACGGCATCGCCGACCTGGTAAAATCCCCTGTTGACCCAGCCGTAAACGCTGAACGGCTTCCTGGCGGCAATGACGCTGCCCTTCCCGTAAATCGTGCGGCGCGACTGGTCGACAACCTCCGCAGTGATTTCGTAGCGGTGATCCTTGTCGCCGTGAAGGGCTTTCGCCACAGAACTGTCTATTTCTATTTTCACCGTCCCGTCTTCGCCTATTTCGACTTCGTTTTCCATGACAAGTTCGGGCGGATCGTTGCGGACCGGGAACCACCACGGATGCGGAGACTTGCAGCCCCAGCTTCTCCAGCCTGGATACCAGTTGTAATCTCCGGCAAACCACCAGTAGCCGGGCCCGTAGAACCAGTCCCAGTACATCGGCGGATACCAGTTGACCGTGTGCAAATAGCGCTGGACCTTGTATTTGACTTTCGCATTCGTGACGGGCGCACCGAAATAATATTTCGCCTTGATGGTCGCGCTTATCTTGTCACCGAGTTTGACCGGCTCCTTCGGCGCCTCGACAACAACCTCATATTCAGGTTTCTTGTATTCCTCGACACGGAAATTCCCGTATCCGCCAATTTTCTCTATGGATATGCCGTAAACTCCAAGCGTGGCGCTTTTGGGAAGTTTTATCTTGTCCTCAAGCCCTCCGAACTGATCGGCGGTCAGAGTCTTCTTGTAAATCTCCTCGTTCTTGGGATTACGTATCACAACCGTGAATGCGTGATTGGCGAAATCAGATGTGTCTTCCAGATCG
>JBAZRS010000675.1:0-1171 GCA_041662825.1 Victivallales bacterium
TATGAGGGCGTTTAACATGGAGGGCTTTATTTGCGCTTCCACTGACTACCGCCTGCGTGCGCCGGGGATAACCGTGTTTGACCAGATAACCGATATTCGTCATGGTTACGGTTTGTTTGGCAAATTCCTTGAAAACTATTGTCGCCCAGTCAGCACAATTGTTTATGGTGCTTCGGCCGGTGCCCATCTGGCGGCCCTTTTAGCTCTGACGGCGCCCGGACAATGCGGGGAATCGGAGAAGTTCAGAGAGATGACTGTTTCGGAGTGGATTACCCCTGTTGCTGCGATCCTGCAGTCAACACCGGTTTTTTTTGAACCGTGGGAGGATATCTTTCCGAAAATTTGGACTTCCATGCAGATGGTCGTGGGTGCGTCGTATGAGGGGAATGAGGAGCTTTATCATAAAGTTGCGCCTTACCTGCATATTTCTGAATCCAGTTGTCCGGTTTTTTTCATGGAAGCTGAATGCGAGCACATGTTTCCCTTGAGACATATCATTCAATTTACGGAAAAAATGCGTTCCGCGGGACGCCGGGCGGAATACAAAATATATAAAAACGCCGAACACGGCTTTTTTTATGACGTCACGCGGCGTCAGCAAAAAGAGGCGTTTGCCGACATTTTGAAATTCATCCAGTCCCTGCCGTATCCGTGGCCCGTCAAAAAATAACCTGGGCATTTGCTGATGAAGATTCCGGATTGATTATAATGGAACATTGACGATACGTGTTAAAATTGTATTGTTGGATTGAGCTTGGTTCCATGCTTTGATTCAAGGGAAAGTCCAAAAAAGTTAAGAACAGCGAGGTGGCAATTGAGAAAATATTTTGCATGCCTGATGCTGGCGGCGCTCGGAATGGTAATTGAGGCGGCTGAACCGGCTCAGATGATCGTGAAGGACGGCAAGGCAAACGCCCAGATCGTGATTGCGGCTGAGAACCGGCCGAGGATGGCGACTCTTGCGGCCCTTGAATTACGCAAGTTTCTTGAGAAGATAAGCGGGGCGCGCCTGCCGATCGTGACCGCTCCTGATGCGGCAATTCCAGTGAAGATCTACGTCGGCAAAAGCCCTGATACGGAAAAACTCGGTGTCAAGGATGAAGGCCTGCGGTATGGCGCGTTCAAGATTGCCTCTGGAAAAGACTTGTCCGTCAAGGTGGACTGGATTGCC
>JBAZRS010000675.1:1181-3102 GCA_041662825.1 Victivallales bacterium
ACAGGGATTTTGTTCCGACCAAGTTAACTTCAATGTCGAAAAAAGACCCCGTCCCGGTGGAAGAGTGGAAGAGACTTACGGCGGGCAAGACTGATGGCGCATGGACTTTTCCGGGTGGTGGAGATTACAAGAACTATTGGAATCCCAAGGATTTCGACAGGGTCATGGACGATTACTACGGCGACGGTTCTGCCGCGCTGTGGAAGACGGGCGGCAACAAGGTCACCGGATTCTGGCACGGCGACGTGGCAGGTTCCTTAAGCGCGGTTACTGAATTCCTCTACGGGCTAGGTGTGCGTTTCTACATGCCAGACGATGAAACAGGCACTGTAATACCGAGGCTTGCTTCCATCCCGGTTCCGGAGATCAACAAGACTTTCATTCCTTCTTTTCCATGCAGATATTGGTTCTGGTACAATTACGGCACTTTCCCTCTTGGGGACGTGCTCTGGGCACGCCGTCTAGGCATCAATGAGGGTTCCGGATATTATACTGGTGTCCATGGACTTACCGTCGTGTATTCATCACCGGAAATGAAGAAAGCGCACCCGGAATATTATGCACTTGTGGGAGGTAAGAGGGATACGGAGCATCGCAATATTGGAGTTGTCTGCTACAGCTCCGAGGGATTTTTCAGGGAGACTGTGAATTACTGCCGCTTCATGTTTGACGTAATTGGTGCAAAAACTGTGGATATCATGCCTGGCGACGGCCTCAAGCAGTGCCAGTGTGACGGGTGCAAGGTGAAGACCCCTTCCCAGATGGTATGGGAGTTCGTCAACCGCGTAGCCACGGAACTTTACAAGACCAACCCTGACAACATTGTGAATTGCGGAGCATATACATCATATCGCGATGCGCCTGACAGCATAGGGAAATTCAGTCCGAATGTGATGGTGTCGATATATAATTACATTCGACCCACATTCATGGATCCGGATAACTGGACCAACTATCAGAAAAACATTGAGAAATGGCGCAGCAAACTGGCTCTAGGCAGGATACGCCGCGGGGAAAATAATCTCCAAAACGGAAGTCCTGACCCCAGGAGGCGTCAGCTTATTGGTTATCCTATAATTTTCCCCCGTGCAATGGCCAGAGATCTCAAGTATCTCAAGGGCATATCCTTGGGTGAAGGGGCGGAATGCCCTCAGATTCCGGGGAAATGGAAGGCTCCCGGAGTTGACCATCTGGCACTGTATTTACAGGCTCGCTATCTCATGGATGCTGATCAGGACACAGATAAAGTCCTTGACGAATACTACACGACGTTCTACGGGCCTGCGGCCAAGGAAATGCGTGAGGCCTTCACCTATGCCGAAGACAACATAGCGACGAAGGATAAGAGCATGTCCGGTGGCAAGGCAGACATCACCAATGTGCCCGTTGAGGCAAAGGTGAAAATCAGGGAGCTCCTGCAGAAGGCGAAGCTTGCGGCCGGGGATGGGATTTATGGACAGCGCATTGCAAGGATCATTGCCGAGTTGAAAACTAAGGAGCAGGTGCTCGCCGAGGATCAGGAAAAAAAGGCGATTATAGCCGAACGAATAACAAAAGCCCCGCTTGCAATAGGGATTGAAGGGGCCGATCTGTCAAAGGCTCAGGAATACTCGCTGAAGGAGAGGACAGGTGTACACGCAAAATTCCCGACCACATTCAAGGTGGGCTGGGACAAGAATGCCTTGCTGTTCGACATCCTATGCAAGGAGACGGACATGAAAAACGTTGTGGTTTCAGATCCGGTGTATGACGGCGATTATGTCGCGGTTGCCCTTGAAACTCCGCTTTATTCGCCATCTTCATATTTACTCCACATCGGTCCGGCAGGGAAGATTATGGATGGGAATCCATCTTCTGGAAAATGGGCGTCCCATGCCGAGGTGAACGTAGAAAAGGGCGATGATTTCTGGCGTCTCAAAAT
>JBAZRS010000676.1:0-3094 GCA_041662825.1 Victivallales bacterium
CATATATAATTAACCAACAGGACGGAATGAATAACAAAAATCTAAAAAGTTGCGGAGGAAATGATGATCAGGAAAAGAAATGGCGTGTTCACGGTTCTTAACATGCTCGGTTGTGTCGGGTGGCTCAAGGAGATTGAAGAGCGTGCGGTGATTGATAACAATGAAAATTCCCCTCTCGTCCGGGTACTGCCGTGCCAGAGCACATGCGGATGGACACATTGCAACCCGAGATGCTCCCTCCGGCACCGTGAGAGGCAGCTCTTTTCCGCAGTTAAACTGTGCGGAGAAAAAAATCATTCCGCCCTCTGCTTGCATGACAGGGTGACCTGGAAGGCCGGCTGAGACAGTCTCACGCCATATGCCAATTTTTAGAGGTTCCCTTATTACAATCTTTGTCGTGAGCTTTGTCCTGAGCTTTATCGATTTCCCTCCGCTTTCTGTATTCTCGCCCGGCATAACTCCCGGCAAAGCTTGCGACAAAGCTCACGACAAAGTTTAGGAAAATGCTCAGGAGAAAGTTTGCGGGGTGGTCCCATGGTAGGGTTTTTCCCCATGCAGAAGTAGGTGTTCACCCCATATCTGGTTCTTGTTCCGTATCGTATATTTGTATCAGGCGGAGGAAATATCAAAGCGGATCTTGTGAGGATAACATGGACATGAAAAATAAAAAAAGCACATTCCCGGTCCTTGGCATACTGGACCGTGTCGGATGGTTAGATGACAGCATGATTAAAAATGAGGGGGAGGATTATCTGTTTCCATGCGGATGGACTCATTGTGACATGCGATTCTCCCTTCATAATCGGGACGGACGGCATTTTTCCGCAGTCAAAGTCTCCGGAGAAAGAAATCCTTCCCGCCATTGCGCACACGACGGGGCTATAAATAAGGCCGGATGAGACAGTCTCGCGACATGCTTCCCCCCCCTTATTACAAGCTTTGTCCTGAGCTTTGTCGATCCCCCATCCGGTTTCTGTGTTCTCTCCCGGCATAAGTCCCGACAAAGCTCGCGACAAAGCTCAGGGTTAAGCTCTATCTACTATAAGCATTTCTCAGGAATTTTATTGAGAGGGCATCTGTATTTGATTTTGAGCCCGTGTTTGTTTACAACCTGAAGGGTTGTCAGATAGTAGCCGGAGGTCGGAGCATCGCGCAGACCTCCGGATGGAGATTAAAATTAATTCGCACCCTGGAGGGGTGCCAGAAACTGGCGGAGGATCTATGGGTTCAACATATTACAGCATTCATCATCACAATGTTGCATTTGTGGATGAATTGAAACTGTTGTTGGACAAGAACGGCGTCAAATACGAATCGAAATATTTGTTGTGATGGTTGAATGATTATTGGAACGTATGATTCTGGCACCCCCTCAGGGTGCGATTCGTTTTTACCCTTGCTCCGGGGGTATCGCAAAGCTCAACCCCCGGCTACTATCTTTCATCCCTCCGGGATGAAGATGGAGAAACTCGGGAATTCATGTGTGGAGGTTGTGAAATATGCGTATAGTAGATAGGGCTAAGCTTAAGGCAAAGCTCCCGACAAAGTTTTAGAGGATCTGGATTTATTCCTTCCTCGGATTGCCTGATAATCGCGGGTAGGGTTTTTCCCTATGCCATGGTAGGGTTTTCCCCCATAGCGGTTCTTTTTGCAGGATATAAGTTTAATTCATAATTAATTAAACGTTAAGGAATTTCATAGTGACCAGTGACCAGTGAAACAGATGACTGACACCTGACGACTGATTACTGATTACTGCGGCCCCTGGCCGCCTAATTTTAAAATGGAGGGCCGTATGGACATGACATTCAATGCTTCAGGCGACAGCATCCTGGTGGTGCTTGATGAACAGTCAACGCTTTATATGCGCCCTGCGGCAATGCTGACCAAGATAGCCAACAAGTTCGAGGCGGATGTCGTTCTTGAACATGGAAAAGCGCGGGCCAACGGCAAGAGTCTGCTGGAAATAATCACTCTCGGGATCGCAACCGGCGGCAATTTCAGGATCTTCGCCTCCGGAAAAGACGCCAGGAAAGCCATTCAGTCAATCAAAGTTTTCTTCAAACGGTTTTTTATCGACGGCGAAATTTCTGATGTGCTTGCGGAAAACTGCGCATTGCCGGATGAATGTACGGAAAATGAAATTCAAAATAAACAGGAGTATGAAATGAAACAGAAGAAACAGGCGGTTCTGAAACAGCAGTCCCGGGCGAAACAGGTGAAGCAGGACAAGAAGAAGGGGCAGACCTTCGTCTGGCCGCTCACCGAAAATGTGAACGAGGTGCTTCTGGCCGGGGATTTCAACAACTGGAACCCGGAACCGATGGCAAAATGCGAGAATGGGTTCCATGCGGCCGTGGAGCTGAAGCCGGGCGTCTACCAGTACAAGTTCGTCGTTGACGGACAATGGCAGGTGGACCCTTTCGCAAAAGGGAATGCCCGGAACGATTTTGGAACAACCAACAGTGTCCTGCTTGTAGTTTGAAAAATAATGAAAAAAGGAGAAGACGAGTATGAAGAAGCTGATGATCGTGATCGCCGCCGTGATGATGACCGGTATGTTCGCGTATGCCCAGGCCGACAAACCCGCAGCCGACGTAAAGGCCTCCAAGGCGGTGAAAGCGCAGGAAGTATGCCCCGTTACTAACAAGCCGATTAATAAAAGTGTCTTTGTGGATGCTAAAGGCAAAAGAATCTATCTTTGCTGCAAGGGCTGTCCTGCAAAAGTCACTGCGGAGCCGGACAAGTACATAAAGCAGATGGAAGACCAGGGCATTGTGCTGGAAAAAGCCCCTGCGCCTGAAGCCAAGAAATAATTCCCCGGGTTCACTATGATATCCTTCAGAAAAGCAGCAGGATCCGATCCTGCTGCTTTTTCTGTTGCCATTAGGTTCTTAACGCGGCAGTGCCGCGTCGGTGACAGCAAACTGGAACGCCGGCATCCCTGCCGGCATTCTTAATTAAAAAGATGCCGCCAAGATGGCGGCGTTCCTGAAAAAAGTTGCGGCCCTTGGCCGCCTAATTCAATTTGGCCGGATGAGGCAATTTCAAATTGCCTCTTTTGAGCTGATTTCCTATGTTGGTGTTCACGGCT
>JBAZRS010000677.1:0-3093 GCA_041662825.1 Victivallales bacterium
GATCCAGTAATCATGTTGATATGACTGGAAATGCGCAGGTTGTGGCTGCTGGCGATGTCCGCCATGTTGCGGTAGCCGTCAGCCTGCAGCCTGTCCCAGTTCTCATCGGTTTTCGCTCGGTCGGGATTGTTCGGGAAGAAACCTATGTCTGTGATCCCTTCCTCTGCGCAGACTCCGCACAAGGATGAAAACCACAGGCTCGCATCCTTATCCTCGCCCATCACGTCGGCAGGCTTGATCCGGAAATCCAGATAAAGCACATGTGAGCTCAGTCCCGCATCTCTTATCTGAGCGAGATGCTGTTTCAGCGACAAGATCATCCGGTCAAAATTCTCATCTGCCGACATGGCCCGGGGCGGGCAGTCGTATTCCATGAAGTAGATTGGGATTTCCTCGGCGCCGCAATCCTTCAGGAAGCGGATGTGCGATTCGAAATCCGGACGCTTCAATTCAAGTGGAAATGCAAGTTTCATGATGTTTCTCCTTTAAGTTGTCTTATAGAAAACTTTGAATAACCGATTTTTCCCTTATGCGAATTGCGAAATTCGCACATGGAGTGCGGCAATTTATTGCCGCTTTTAATGACGGAATTTATTCCGTCCCATAAAATGCCGCGAAATAAATTTCGCGAAACAAGGCGGTAATAAATTACCGCACTCCAAGTGATTCATCCGCCGATGCTGATGAATCAATAAACCCCAAAAGCCTGAACAATAATTCAAGACACGCTTCCGCCTTCGCTAAGATGCTATGGCGGACAAGAAAGCCGTGAACTCCAACAAGATTATCGAACTTCTGCCCCCAACTGATTACTGATAACTGGTCACCGATTACTCTTTATTCATTCCGCCATTTGTCCGGGGTGATGGAGCATTTTTTCCGCGCCGATTCGGTCATCAGCTCGAAGGCGTAGATGGCGTTGCGGGCACCGACGGGATTGACAGGGCAGGGGGCGTCTTCCCGCATCCAGGCGTAGAGCGACTTGAACACCGCCGCCTGGTTCGGCCACTCCTCGCCGGATGGCACCAGGTCGAAATTGCGGCCGTCGCCTGTGCAACCGGTTCCGACAATGTAGAAGCGCGCGAATTTCTGGATGCCCTCTGTCGCAGGGGTGCTCGGCATGAACTGAAGCCGGACCGCCGGGGCCTGTTCGAAGATGAAGTCCACGGTCGCCGGAACTCCTTCCTCCTTCTTGGGATCGGCGCTCCATGCGTAGACCTGGCGGAGCGGACCTCTTCCGAAGCGCAGGGCCTGATCCATAACATGTACGCCCCAGTCCATACCGGTCACGCCGAAACCGAGCTGTATGAATTTTATCTCGCCGAGACGTCCAGAGTCAATGATCTCTCTCGCCTTCTGGTAATTCTGATCCCATCGGCGGTTCTGGTATACGAAGAGTTTCACATTTTTCGCCGCAGCCGCATCGATCAGTTCGTCGCACTGCGCACTGGTCTGTGCAAAAGGTTTTTCAATCCAGCAGTGTTTGCCGGCTGCTATCACTTTTTTGGCGACCTCATAATGTGTTGTCGGAGGTTTTGTGAAGACCATCACCACTTCAATGTCCTTGCGCGCCAGAAGGCTGTCAAGGTCCGCCTCGGCTTTCGCGTTGCCACCGAACGCCTCGGCCTCTGATTTAGCCAGTTCAAGCTTCAGGTCGTAAAGACCGCGTATGTCCCACATGTCTGGACGGGCCACAAGCCACGGACGATGCAGATCTTTACACGCATGAGCACAACCCACAATACCAACTTTTACAGGATTCATTTCCATTCCTATTCCCTTTCTTTGATTATCATTCATATGTTATTGTTTTTTTTACTTGGTAAAAAAAACTCTATCGAGTTAAATCATAAAAAAACTTTATTATATGCATCCCAGGAACGTTTGAGCGCCTCATGCATTCTGTCGTCAAACGGAACTTTAGCGGTTCCCGACAGGAAGTAAAGGTCGGGTGCTCCGAGTTCATGGCAGCGTTCGATGTACTCCATGGTCTCCCTGTATGTCGAGCGGACAGCGTCGGTGTCGATAGGTACGCCCGGCATTGCGGCGCGGTAAAGGCGTTGCCTGTAGCTCATGATTTGCCAGGCGCTGCGCTGCCTTCCGGAGTAGTCGTGCAGACGGCACTGGTCGGTGACCTCGGCGAAATACGGATGGGAGCAGCTGTTGTTGATCAGGCAGTCCGGCTTGACCGACTTCGCGGTGTCGTAGACCAGTTTCAGGAAGCATTTGAGCAGTTCTATGCCGAAAATTCCGCCATGGCTGCTCAGGTCCCGGCCCCTGGGCATGACGTTTGCGAAATCAACCTTGAAGCCGTCGCAGTCGTAACAGCCCGGATCTGAGGAGAGAAGCTTGTGAAAAGTATTCTGAAGACGCTTACGGTATTTCGGCGAGTTCGGATCCGCGCCCTGCGGCAGACTGTAAATGTTGACGCATTCGTCCGCATCCAACCCCTCGGTGTTCCAGCTCTTGAACCAGAGAATGACCTTGCGCCCCTTGCGGTGCTCGGTGTCGGAAAACGCACGCATATCGGGCCATTTTGCCGGATCCGGCAACGCCTCGCCGTAGCGGGTCATCCACTTGTCGTCTATTATGATTGCCGTCGGTTTGAGCTCCAGTTCATCTAGGCGTTTGCTCATCAATGTGTAATCTCTCTGGTTTGCGGCGGCGCCCTGGTCGGCAGGGTTTAGAGCGGCCTGCTCTCCCCATCCGCAGAAGAGAGGTCCGTGCCACCAGCGCGGACTGTCGCTCCAGGATTTGCGGACACAGCCGCAATGGGCGTAGAGGCCTTCCGCATAAGCGGCAAGGGAGTCATATTCATCGTTTCCGAATGCGCCGATTATTCCGGCGATCTCATGGCTGCCATTCACACGCGTATAGCCGAGATAGTCAGTATTAAGGGAAAAAGAGTCATTGCCGGGCCTGTAATCGAAGCGTTCGAAGTTGTAATCGCCGGGCCGGGGTGCAAGTCCCAAAGCCAGCCAGCCCTCGGGTTCGAATTCGAATGGGAACGCAAGCAGAGGAGGGGTATGGTAGTGCATTGCAATCGCGCCAGCCTGTTCGGGAGAATGATACTGCGGCAGCGCCAGAGCGCCG
>JBAZRS010000678.1:0-3074 GCA_041662825.1 Victivallales bacterium
TCATCAGCCTGTCGATAAGGTGCCGCAGCTCCTGACGCCCCGGATATGAAAGTCCTTTCACCCTGCGGACCCAGCGCCGCAGTCTTTTGTAGATGATCCATGAGCGTCTTCTGTCGGAAACGTTGCCGGTCTCATTGTAAATCTCTATCATTTCGGCCAGAAGGCCTTCTTTTGTGTCATCTCTGAGGAGGGGGAATTGCCGGCTGGTGCTGTCGAAGTGGGGTGTGAGTTTCAGCATCCGGCCTTCACTGCTGATCTTAGTCTCTACAATGTCGGTGAATTGCAGTTTCTTCCTTCTAGCCATGAAGAATCCCCAGTCAATCGACCAGTGGCATGCCGGATTTCTCTGAATGAAATCTGCAAGGCGCCCGATCAGGATACTCTTGGCTGCCGCCATGTTTTCCGGCGGCCTCTTGTCCCCGATATAGTTTATCCTGAAACTGGCGAGGAGGAACTTCGAATGCTCCTTGCGCATGAAGATGCCCGTGACTTTCCGCCATCCGTTTTCCTTCGCCTTGAATCCTACCGTTTTGAGAAGCTGCAGGAACTTGATGAGTATGATCATGAAAAACATGCCGACGCTCCAGTGATCGACAAGGCGCCGCATCTTGAATTTCCTGTCAAGGATTATGTCGGGATTGGTCTTGGACGGTATCGGGTCAAAGCGCACCCCTATGAATTCGGACAGTATGTTGGCCGTCTCAAGAGGCATTTCCTCATGGGGGGAATGTCCGCATTTCGGAATGAGTTTGAATTCTGAATTCCTAAGGTCCGCCTTGAGTTTCAGCGCGTCCACCAGATAGATTATGACATCCTCCCGGCCCCAGACAATCAGTGTGGGAGTTGTGATAGCCCGGATCTTCTCATGAAAGGACTTTGTATTGGCAATCGCTATCTGTTTGGCTGAAGCGTAAAGGCATTCCTTTGCCTTGTCCTGGCGGAGAATGCTGCTGTATTCCATGACGGCTTCGTCATCTATTTTGCCGTGGTCGTAAAAAGCCTGTTTCAGCACGAGTGAGACCAGAAGTTCCTCATTTGCCATTTTCACTATGGCGTTGTCAGGGGAGGCCGCGGTGATATCATCTATGAAATCCGGAAGTTTCTGGAAGAATCCGGCGCTGTCCAGCAGTATCAGTTTGCTGGTTTTGGATTTGATGTCCTCATTGAAAAGTGTGAGGAGGCTGATGGCGCCTCCCATTGAGTGGCCTACAAGGACAAGGTTTTCAAGTTTCATCCGCCTGATGAATTCTGCGACAATGACTGACTGATCGAAAGGAGAAAGGCTGTCATCGCATCTCTTCTCCGAATATCCGTACCCCTTCAGGTCGATGGTGATGAATCTGAGTTTGCGGGGCATATGTCCGATCATTTTCATCCATGAATAGGAAAACGAGGCGAAGCCGTGGATGAAAAGGACAGGCTGCCCGCTCCCGCTGTCGGTATAGGCGATGGAGACGCCGTTTATATCAATGAATTTATAGTCATTTGAGTTCATGTAAATTTAAATGCCATGGCAAACGTTCAAAAACAGGCGCAGTATGGGTTTCATGCTTGAGGGAACCTCTGAAAATTTGCATGTGTCGCGTTGCAGAAGATTTTTGAAAGCTCAAAAAGAATTTCCGAAAGCAGGCGTATCAAGCGATACGCCGAGAGAGGAACATTATTTCTTGAGCCAAAAAGATCCGCAACCCGAAGGGCGACAGATTCTTATGGATTTCGGTGTCGTCGCAAATCCAGTCACAGCCCGCTACGGGGCTGCTCCCGGCGTTTGCTCCTAGCCGTCTATCCATAATCTCCTGTCGCGCGCCATATGCCAATTTTTAGAGGTTCCCTTGAAATAATACCGTGTTTTCAGTATATTCCAAGTTGAACAACTAATTATGAGAGGGTTAAAATATGGGTTCGGTGAAACATTTGAATTCCGAGAACTTTGATTCTGAAACTTCCAAGGGTGTCGCCCTTATTGACTTCTGGGCGGAGTGGTGCGGTCCGTGTAAAATGCTCGGGCCGGTTCTTGAAGAGGTGGTGAAAGAAGTCGGTGACAGTGCGGTGATTGCCAAGATAAACGTTGACGAGGCGCAGGAGCTTGCCATGAAATATGCGGTCAGGAGCATTCCCGCTATTTTCATATTGAAAGACGGGAAGACAATCCAGCAGTTCATCGGCATTCAAAGCAAACAGGTGCTTGTCAATGCCGTGAAGGACGCCCTCAAGCCATGACGGGCGATGATGCTTTGAACCGAATCTGTTTTGCCGTCTACCTTGACCTGTCAACACCATAATATAAGAGAGACACATGAAACTCACACATTACGGGATACGTGAATGGCTTGGCGGCGGAATCATTTTTCTGCTTCTGCTTGCCGGTTCAGTTTTGATCGCCGTTTTCGTTGACCTGCTTGCGGGAATTTCACTTTCCGCCATTTCCGTGCTCGGATGGCTGGCGCTCGCCGCATTCTTCCGTGATCCCGAAAGGATAATCCCGGCCGGTGACAGCATACTCGTATCACCTGCCGACGGACATGTCCGCGACATCGAGCTCATTTCAGGCAGTGCGGAAAACGAATATTTCGGTGGCAGGAATGCTGTCCGTGTCGGCATATTCCTGTCTGTCTTCGATGTTCATTTGAACAGGGCGCCATGCCAGCTCAGAGTCAGGGAGAAGATCTATAGGAAGGGCCGATATCATGACGCCCGTGATCCCCTTGCCTCAGCCGAGAACGAGGCGATGACTGTTGTCTGCGATGCGGAAGCTGGCGGAAGGGGATTCATTCTGATGGTCCGGCAGATTTCCGGGGCCATAGCAAAAAGAATAGTCTGTCCGGTCGAGAAGGGGGACGTATTCTCGAAAGGCCAAATATACGGAATGATCAAGTTCGGTTCCAGGACTGAACTGTTTTTTCCGGCCGGCTCTGATTTCGAATTGAAAGTCAAGATCGGCGACCGGGTGCATGCCGGCACTTCAATAGTGGCTGAAATCAAAAACAGAACGGAATGAATATGAGGAAGAATTTCAAGGATCTCATCATCCATAACAAATGGCTGAAGTTCGTGCCGACTTCCCTTACCATATG
>JBAZRS010000679.1:0-3069 GCA_041662825.1 Victivallales bacterium
AACCCCAGGCGTCAACATGGTTGCCGGCCATGTAAGTCTCACTCCAGACATAGTCATAGTTCTTTTTAGCATCCTGTTTCCCGAATATCGCCGGATGTTTCCTGACGATTGCATCCAGCTTTTCACGGTGCAATATCCAGGCCGAAGGCAGAATCCCAACCGATACCGGTATGTAGTCTGGCCCCTGCATCATCATCGACTTCATCCTGTCATCAGACATATTTAGACTCCTTGTATGATTTCAGCCCCTAAAATACTATCAATGATAAAAGCTTGCGTTTATTAAAATATCCAGTATAAATATGTACATATGCAGACAACGGTAAAACGAAAATATTACATGGAGTTCCGCGATCTTGCCGATTACGGATTTCCGGAACTGCCGCTTTTCGGGGCATATAAGTTCGACAAGGCGGTCGAAGCTCTTCAGGTTCACACACACAGGGCGTTTGAGATATGCTATCTTGTGGAAGGAAGGCAGAATTACCGGGCTTTCGGAAGGGATTATCTTCTGAAAGGCGGAGACCTTTTCATTACAAAGCCGGATGAGCCTCACAGCACCGGAAAACAGCCGCAGGAGAAGGGAAGCCTCTTCTGGATGCATCTAATGCCCCCTAGGAAAAACAAACCTTTTCTTGGATTGCATCCTCTTTTCGGCAGAGAACTCTATGCCTCCATTTCACGGATAATGGAAAAATGCTATCCGGGCTCGCCTATGATCCGCGAACTGTTCGAAAAAATCCATGTGCAACTCCAGATGCCGGAAACTCCGTCAAGAAAAATCACCATGTCAAATTTACTGGCATCACTAATTCTTGAGATCGTCGCATGCTCGGAGAAACCGCTGCGACGCGAAGGCAGGAATCTCAACAAGATTATCCAATATATGAATGAAAAGCCTGAAGCTAAAATAAGCGTTCCGGAAATGGCGGAATTCATGGGCATGTCCGTTTCAAGATTCAAAACACGTTTCAGGCACGAGACGGGAATGCCGCCGGCTGAATATTTCCTGCGCCTTAAAATAGCGAAATCCAGGGGATTTATGGAGACGGGAAAGGGAAATGTAAGTGAAACAGCGATGCGCTTCGGATTCTCCTCATCACAGCACTTCGCGACAGCCTTCAAGCGCTTCACGGGAATCAGCCCGTCACGGATTAATATCAAACCGTGATAGCATAGAAATAGGATGAATTATAAACTAAGTTGGAGTTCACAGCTTTAGCGTGCTCTTAATATTATTTCCCGCCAATTTTTACTCTGGCTGGAAAGCCCGGGTTACTCTTTTGGATTTCGGACACTGCACAACTTGAAACATCAAGACACGCTAAAGCTGTGAACTCCAACAAATCGCCAACAAATAATTGCCAGCTTAGGTTTGTCTAAAATTTCAGAACTCTGTAAATTCCAATCTATATTGGTTTCCCTGGCTTTGTGTCTTGGTGCCTTGGTGGTTATTCTTCCTGCTTACGGCACTGCTATTGCATTTGCAGGATATTTCTCACCGGGATCAGCGCCAGAGACACCCGGTCCGTGACCGTCGTGGTATAGCAGATGTATTTGTCTTTCATGCAAAACTGGGGATGCGGGTGAATATGGTATCTTTTCAATTCATGCATGGGAGGCATGGAAGAAACTATGTCGATTGACTTTCTCGCGACAAGATCAACAAACTCAACCTTGCATTCACCCCTTAGGTTATGGGCGCTTACATCGCTTACGATATATTTACCGTCCACATCGGAATGCGAGTGTGAAACATGTTTACCCGGCCAGACAAGCTCTCTTTTCCCGGATTTGATATCAACCCGTTCCGTTCCCGTCCCATAATTGATGTACCAGATGGTTTTCCCGTTCGGATCCCACCATTCGTGCCCGTGCATAGGAGTGTCTTCCTTGAAAACAGGTTCGGCTTTGCTTCCCTTCCTGATCAGCCAAATCCGTTTCGCATAATCATGTTTTTCGCCTGTCGCAGCGTCATTCCACCCGTCATTCGCAAACATCATCAGATCCGGATCCGTCGGACTGAACTGCTCATGGTTGGCGCAGCAGTCCGTGATCTTCTGCCAGATTTCCGGAGACCGGCCGTCCAAGGGAAATGCTCCGACAAACCATTCGTTGCCGATCTGCGCGTCCAGGTTGACAAATTTCCTGTCAGCCGAAAAAGTCAGGTGAGTGGATATCCGGTGCGGCCGCCGGTTCTTAGCAAGTTCGTCAGGGAACCTGTTCAGACACTCTGATTTCGCTCCGGGAAGAGGTGATATTTTCCAAAGTTCCGTCTTCGATATCCAGTAGGCCTCCCCGCTTTCAAGATCAATCATGGGGGAGGCGTCCAGAAACTGCGTCTCCGGAAGAAATCTCACGGAATCGGTTTCAAAATCAACAAGTCCCAGGCATTTCATCTCCGAAGGGGGAAATGCGCAGTAGAACCAGAGATATCGCCCGTCATTCGTATAACTTGTGTTTACAAAATAGAAGGACTGTGCAAACGGTATTGGGCCAGGGTTAAGTATGTAACTTTCCGCACCGCTTTTCGGATCTCCCCATTTTGTGAAAAGTTTTGATGTCTCGGGCGTCTTCATGGTTGATGGTTTCTCTCTGGAGTGTTACGTATTTCTTTCTTGTTTAATATAACATTAAGTAATTTCAAAACTCAGAAACGGTCGTGGCAGAGACGACTCTCCAGGCCCGAAACAGGCGTAAGAATGGAGGGCGAGGCTTGCGTGCCTTGTCATAGCTTCTTAGCGAAGACAGGTCCGAGCCGCAGTTTTGCAATTGCCTCGAATATCCATTCCTTAATTTTCTGCGAATTGCAAAATTCGCACATGGAGTGCGGTACCTTGGTACCGCCTTTTTCTGACAAGCTTGCTTGTCAGTAAAACGAGGAGCAAGCTCCTCTGAACAAGGCTGTAACAAGTTACAGCACATACTCCAAGGTCAGGCCGAAGCGCCTGACGTAAAAGAGAGAATTAAAGAAACAACAACTAAGCCAATAGAAGTTGCAACCTTCAAACGCCAACTTATTGCATCTCCAGTTCGCATTCATTCCAGCCGGTTGCCGGAAGTTTGAGC
>JBAZRS010000680.1:0-3048 GCA_041662825.1 Victivallales bacterium
ATCCGGATGAAAGGGGTAATCCATGCCGGAAGGAGATCGAACTCCATCATGATCCGGCAATAATCTTCAGTCATGATTCCTTCCATCGGACCCGGAAGAATCCGCGAAGGCAGCATCCTCCCGCCAGGCAGGACAATGGGCTGCAGAAGTTTCTTCAGACAGGTTTTCTCTTTAGTCAAATTTTGCACCTTTAGGGCTCGGTTAAAAATAACTTGGGCATTTGACGGGAGATACAGGCGTTTGTATTTTAGGCGCAAACCCTGAGCGTATCTAGCATACGCGAAGGGTGAAGCAACGAAAAAGACAAATGCCTAGATTCCCGTCCCAAGGGGCTGGCGTTCTTCCGGCCGCTTATCACGTTGCTCAATCGTCAAATATCTTCAGATATTCTCCTCTTTCGCACCATGATAATCCATCCGAAATATTCGCCAGCAAATGCCCAAGTTATTTTTAATCGAGCCCTTAGCTTGTTTTTGAAAACTAATCCGTTGCAAGTCGTTATTCAACTTGCAATGCCGCAGTCTTGCTTGAAAATGAAGGAGCCTGTTGCCGGGAACGGGCGGGCCGCCACAAGGCAGGACACATGAAAGATGCCTGTGAATGCAGGGAGAGTGGGAGATAGGGCTCAGTCTTTATGCCGCAGAGTTACAAAGGCACATAGGCACAAAGCAGAGGATGCATGAGCCAATGCGGCAAGACCAACGCCCAGCTCCATGAGCGTATTTTCACTTCCCGCTCTTATCTCCTGGCATTTCTTGTTATCTTCTTTCACTTTGTGCCTCTGTGCCTTTGTAACTTTAACCGGTCACTGCGGCATAGAAGAAGGGATTACAACAGAAGAAACATTTTGAAACAATGAATTTCCCCGGTCTGGACATTCTCTCTTTGCGGAGTTATTTATCTTTCAGTCCGACTCATAAAATGTAAAAGGGGCCCATTATGGATGAAAAAAAGAATATCGTACCTGATGTCGACGGCTATTTCGCCAGGGCGAAGGAGGCTGCGGCAGTTTTCTGCCAGTATGACCAGCAACAGACGGATGCCATCGTGAAATCCGTATACGAGGCCGCTTTTAGGAACAGGGTCAGGCTGGCGAAAATGGCGGGCGAAGAAACCGGAATCGGAAAATGGCAGGACAAGGTCATAAAAAACACAGTCGCCACCCAGTTCATCTACGAGGACATAAAAGACCAGAAAACTGTCGGGATTATCAGTGATGACCATGTCAGCGGAATCACTGAGATAGCGCAGCCCATGGGGCCCATCCTCGCAATCATTCCTGTGACAAACCCCACATCGACCGTGCTTTTTAAAATATTAATTGCCGTGAAGACACGGAATCCAATAATAATAAGCCCTTCGAAAAAGGCGCGCAAATGCAGCTGTGAGGCGGCCAGGATTTGCTATGAGGCCGCCATTAAGGCGGATGCGCCTGAAAACTGTATTCAGTGGGTGGAGGACACGAGCCGGGAAACAACTCAGGCGATGATGACGCACAAATCACTTTCCCTCATCCTTGCCACAGGGGGCACCGGCCTGGTGAAAAGCGCTTACAGCTCAGGCACCCCGACATTAGGAGTCGGCGCCGGCAATGTCCCCGTTTTCATAGAGAGAACAGCGGATGTCCCGTTTGCGGTGGAACAAATCTGCATCTCAAAACTTTTCGACAATGGCACAATCTGCGCCAGCGAACAGGCGCTGGTAGTTGAAAAGAGCATTGCAGCCGAGGTTGAAGATGAGTTCCGCAGGCGTAAGGCCTGCTTCCTTTCCGGCGAACAGGTCAAGCTTCTTGAAAAGGCGGTCTTCGATAAGGAAAAGGGACTTATGAACTCGGACATTGTCGGACAGCCGGCAGTCTTAATTGCCGAAAAAGCCGGCATCGAAGTTCCTCCGGATACGCTTCTTCTCATCGCCCCCTTGAAGGGGGTAGGAGCTGAATATCCGGTCTCATCTGAAATACTCGCCCCTATCCTGGCCTACTATGTGGCGGATGATCTTGATCACGCCATAAGCATCTGTATTGATCTCAATTATCATGGAGGCATCGGACATACCGCGAGCATCTTCTCCAACGATGACAGCAGAATCAAGGCTTTCGCCATGCTCATGAATGCCGGACGCATCATCGTCAACACGCCTTCATCGCAGGGTGCTGTCGGAGGGATCTACAACAAGCTCAGCCCGTCCCTCACCCTCGGCTGCGGAACCGGCGGGAAAAACATAACAACCGACAATGTCACGGCAAAGCACCTTCTCAATATCCAGCGCATTGCACGGCGCAGGGAAAACCAGCGCTTGATGAAATTTGACAAGGCGCTCTATTTCGATGAATCCCTGGATGCGGAAGCCATAGAAAGAATATTCAACCGGAATTATTAAATGACAGGAGGCCCTCATGTATAAGACAGAAATATCCGATGGCAAGACAACTTTCATTTTCGAATCCAGACTGGACACTTCAGCATGCTCCGGAATTGAAGCGGGAGTAATTTCAGAAATAACAAACTCCAGGGATCCGATTGTCTTCGATATCGGGAAAGTCGACTTCGTCTCATCCGCCTTTCTCCGGATATGCATTATGGCCGCGAAAAAAAAAGGAACCGGCAACTTCCATGTCGCAAACGCCGCCCCTCAGATAAAAAAAGTCTTCAAGATCGCAGGGATGGATCAGTTTCTAGGAGAACAGCTTTCCAGCTGAGAAATGAATTGTTCCACGGGAAAGCTATAAACTGTTCCGTCTGAGCGCAAGCACTGTCACGTCATCCTTAAGCTCTCCGGCGCTGTACTCCAGCACTGCGCCGGAAATAAGTGAGCAGATTTTTTCAACGGGTTCGGAAGAGATACCGGAAAGCAGTTTCATGAACTTATCCTCTCCGAAAAGTTCGCCGCCTCCGGCATAAGCCTCCGTCACTCCGTCAGTAAAACATACAAGCAGCTCTCCGGGCTCCATACGGACGGCCCTCTCCGCATACTCGGCTCCGGGGAATACCGCCGCGAGGGGGCCGGTGGGGGGGAGCTCCTCCAGTTTTCCGCCTTTCCTGATCAGAT
>JBAZRS010000681.1:0-3031 GCA_041662825.1 Victivallales bacterium
CGGGAGATGAAACCATCAACCATTACAAGTAGCGGAATCGCGGGCATGACATAAGTGAAAAAGAGCTGGCGCCACGAAAACGGACGAATAAACGGGGCGGCCAGGAAAACCAGGAGAGGTACCAGGAGGAGGGGCAGTATTTCCGCAGGCAGATTGCGCCTCGAATAGTCGAAAAATGCGATCGGGCGCCCCTTGTCGGCTGCGCTTTGCAGCAATGCCGTCAGTTCCCCTTCATCGAAATGGTGAATGGCCGAAAACATGACATGGGTTCCCGACAGTTTCTGCAAAGCATCGATGGCGTTAATCGCTTCGGGAAAGTAACTGACATTCCCCTTTTTAAGTTTTGCTATTTCCCGTGTTGAAGTCCACCCCGGGTGACGATCGGTTAGGATAGCCTGGACATTTCTCTTCGGAGCAAGTTTCCTTAACGAGTTTAAAAAGCCCAACATGTAAAGGCCGTTGCCGCTGCAAAGGTCAACGACTGTATCATCCCCGCTTTTGCGGAGAAGGCCGTCCACAAACGGAATCGCCTTGCGGTATACGCCAGAATAGCTGATGAAAAATGAGAGGAAGTTTGTCACGCCGTCGCGCCAGCATTGAGGGCAGTGGCGGGATTCATGCAACTCTTTGATCCGGTAGCGCCTCATCTTCCATTAACTCCTGATTGTTTTGCCGCTGACAGTTTTCGGGATGGCGGTTACAGTGCTGAATTCCTTGGGAACCTTGTATTCGGACAAACGGGCAAAGCAGTAACGGCGCAATTGCCGCGTCAGGTCGGCCGAGACCTGGTCCGGTTTCTTCAGGACTATTTCAGCCACCGGAATCTCGCCGTATACCGGGTTTTGCCTGCCATATACACGGGCTTCGGCAATTTCCGGATGAGAGCAGATGACTTCTTCCACCTCGTCCGGGAATATCTTCATGCCCATAAAATTAATCACATTCTTTGAACGGCCCACAATGAAAAGATAACCGTCCCGGTCAACATAGCCGAGGTCGCCGGTATTGAACCATCCGTCGGGACAAACTTGCTCCCGCAAAAGGAACGGGGAAAAATATGCATCGAACATGCCGGGGCCGCGGATGAGTATTTCTCCTGTTCCTTCAGGGTCGGGATTGCTGATCCGCACATCATAGCCCGGTTGAATCTTGCCCGCCGAATCGGTCTTTTCCGACATTCCCGAGCTGTTAAGGCAGGGGAGCCCGATTTCAATGATCCCATAGGCCTGCGCCAGGCTGACACCGAATTTTTCGGTGAATGCGGCCGCCTCGGCCGCTGTGAGTTTCATGGCGGTGGAAATCATCAGGCGGACACCCGTCATCTCCTCTTTCCTAAGTTCGGATGAACTGATCATCAGACGGTAATGGTAGGGTGTTGCGTAGATGAGACGGACAGGGAATTTCCGTATTGTGGAAATCATTTTGGTCTCGACGGGTCGCCCGCAGATGACAATGGTTGCGGATTTGCGGATGAAAAGAAGGATGGTGACAATGAAATGATATGCCATGTCCAGAACCCACAGGATATGTTCTCCGCGACTTATCCCCAGTCCGGTGCAGGAGGCAGTCCGTTCGAGTACGGCGTGATGGGAGAGAACAACTCCTTTGCTGCTTCCGGTCGTTCCGGAGGAAAAGCGGATAAAGGCGGGGCGCCGACCGTCAGGCAATGCAAGCTGTATGATTTCGCGGCTGATTGAAACAATCCTGTAAGGGCGGGATAGATCTCCCTGAAATAGCGGTGACCCTCTCGAATCCGGCCGGTCGGAAATCAGAAAATTCACAGCGATGCGCTCGATGATATTTTCCGCCTCCGGTGCGGTGGCGTTGATTGAGATCGGGACAATGACCGCATCAATGGACAGAAGCGCCAGGCAGACGACCACATACTCATAGGAGTTGTCGCCGTTGACCGCCACCCTTGAGGCGGGAACGATCCCGGACGCCAGCAGGGTTTCCGCAGTTCTTTCGGCATCTGCAAAAAGCGTCTGGTAGCTTTTGATCCGCTCATCCTCAATGACCGCCATGCCGTCATAAGAGCCGACTTCGCTTTTTATTGCAGTATAGATGTTTATGTCTGCTGGCATCCTGCTTCTCTTCCTCCAATGATACTAAGACACGCTAAAGCTGTGAACTCCAACTAAATTCCATCCAAAACATTCTCTTACTCCTTATCTTCATTCCCATTCGATGTTGGATGTTTCCGCCGCGGCGGATTGAATGTTCGACTGTGTCCGGCATAGCTGTCTTCTCAGCGACGACGGATGTTCAGATTATCTTTCTTTCGTCATTGGATATTCTTGAATTGAACCCCAATCATCCAATAAACCAATAATCCATCTTGTCGCGCCGTCCTGTCACGCCATAGCTTCCCAGCGACGGCGGAAGCTTCTCTGCCCAGGCGGATAATCCGTCACCCTTCCGGATGACTCCGCAGACAAATTTCAATGGTTTGTGTGAATTTGTCTATTTCATCCTCTGTAAGGATCCCTTGGCGGTAGGAAACTACGGCATTGATGCGGTCCTCGAACCTGTTAAAGAAGACGCCGATGCCGGGATGCGGTGGCATGAGCGGCAGATGGTACATGTTGAGCAAAGGCGTCTCGGCAAAAGCCGGAGACAGTGAGCTCCCCGACACAAATGAGAACATGACGCTTCCGGCGCTGCCGCCGAACATGTTCTTTGAAAAAAAAGACAGGATGGGCAGGGGGACTATACGGGACAGCATGGACGCGCTGCGAAGTGATTGGGGATTTTTCCGGCCGCGTTCGACATCATCTGTTTTTTTAATTTGCCTGTCCAGTCGGCAAGTTCACGGCGTTCATCGCGTTCGGCGATCAGCGGGGAGAAACTCCACTGATTGAAAAAAACGGTATTGGCGGGAACGCCGAATCCCCGCAAATCGACAGACATCGGAAGCATGATGTCGCCGCTGATGTTGCGGGCATTCAGGAATTGATCGTAGCTGTGGCAGACAATGGACGCCAGGTAAACACCGAGCATGAAAGGACCGGCTTCGCGATCGGATTTCTTC
>JBAZRS010000682.1:0-3028 GCA_041662825.1 Victivallales bacterium
AGGCGGGATGCATGTGATACATTATTGAATGCAGGACGATGTTTAAGCGTATATGTTATGATATATGAGAAATCCTGGAGACATGATGTCAATGAGTAAAAGCGTTTTGAGTATTGTTCTTTCCGGACTCCTTTTCTGGGCGCTTTCCGCGTCTGCTGCAGAGAAGGCGCCTGAAAGCGCGGAGGCGATCGTCACCATGAGCGACGGTGCGGTCATTTCCGGGAACATAACCGCCATAGGCTCAAACCCCATTACCATAAATCCGGTAAAGGATAACCGCCAGAAACAGTATTTTTTCAAAGACATTATCTCCATCGAACATAAGACGGAATCGGCGGAAATGAAGAAGCCATGGGTTTACAAGGAGTCCGGCAGCACTGAAAAAGTCTACTTTGACGAAGCGGAATATCCGTTCATGAATTTCATCACGGAAATAAAGCTTGTCAACGGCGATGTGATTGTCGGCCATATCGTGTCAATGGCGTTCAATGTGAAGGATCAAAGCGGGAAATACAAGGTTTTCCTCCAGCGGCAGATAAAAGGGGAGAAGGGGGAGAAGATGGAGGATGTCGTCTATCCCGTAATGCTGCGCTTTCCCGGGAATATGCCGAAAGATGCGACACCTCTGAAAGGCGTCGTCGAAGGATTCGGGAAAGTTGAAAGCGTTACGGCCATGGACATGGAAAGGGAAACTGTGCTGTCGGCCAAAATTTCAAAAGGAGGAGCTTTCGATTTCGGCAATCTCCTGCCCGGTGCTTACGACATTTACATATTGACAGATACATATGCTCTCGCCGGCTTTTCCGGCGCCGTGCCCTCAAATATTAAAGGCAGGCCAATTCAGGCAGGGGATCTTGAGGGGATAAGGAAGGTTTTTCCTCTTACAGATGACTTCTTCAAGGACAGATGGGTATTGAAGCTTGACGGCTCCAGGGACTACTCAAAAACACTTGTTTATAAGAAAAGGGCTGAATTTTATGATTCCGCAAGTATTGTTCCGGGCGGTTACATCTGGCATCTGGAGGTGATGTGCTGGCATCTTCCTGAAAATGAATGGATGCTTGACAGACGGCACGTACTCATGAGATGCAAGCAGAAGGGGTCGGAAAAAGTCAGGAAGCTTTATGTGGTCCCGATTCTGAGCGCCGTGAAAGCGGGGGCCGAACTGAAAGTAAATCCGGAGACTGTGAATGAAAACTGGGAATTTATACGAGACCTTAAATAAATACGAGATTCTCGGCAAGCTGCGGGAGTTGGCGTTTTCGATATTTGTCGCGCTGTCCGCCGACATTATCCTGTTATTCCTCCTTTTCTCCCTGGACAATATTCTGAATTTCAATTCATGGTTCAGGGTTTTCTCCGTAGCCGTGATTGCCGTTTTGAATGTTTCATTGCTTGTCTGCTACATTTACATGTTCATATTCCGGAGGACGAGTACGCACAGTTTGGCGTTGAAATTCGAGAAGGAATACGGGATAAGGGACAACAGCATAATCAACGCCGTCTGCTTCAAGGAGGACGAAGGCGTGCCGGAGTCGCTGAGAAGCATGTTTGTGAACAGTGCATCTGAGAACTGCAGGGAAATAAAGCTACGGGTCTCGGCTGTCCTGGAAAACCGTAATTTCGGGAGGGTTTTAAGGGTTTTCCTCATATCCTTCGTTGTCTTCATAATATATTCAGCGGTTTTCCACAGGCACGCCAGGAATGCATTCCTCCGTTTCGCGAATCCGTATTCCCAGCTCGCATCGCTCAACTACACCCAGTTCAACGTCTCTCCCGGCGACATTGAAGTCATCGAAGGCGATTCGCGCAGGATTGTCTCAAACGCATACAGGGGCGATGTCCCGGCAAAGTCCCTTACCGTCATTGTCCAGAGTGAAGGTTCGGTCGACGTCTACGAGATGACACCAAGCGCGAAGGGCTTTTTCCTTGACCTCAAGAGCATAACTTCGACATTGAGATATTCCGTGAGGAACAAACACGAGTCAAGCCACTGGTTTACCGTCAGCGTAATCAAGAAACCGCGTTTTGACAGCATGTCAGTCCTTGTCAGTCCTCCCGAATATACGGGTGAGAAAGAATATGCGCTGCCGCTATTGAAAAGGAATGCGGAGATTCTCAAGGGATCCATGCTGAATGTGGAGGCGAAAGTCCCGAAAGGATTGAAGGTCAAGTATCTGGTGAATGGCAACCCGCTCACTGAAGCCGATAAATTCGAATACAAGCTCTCCGCCTCGGCCGTGTTCAATGCCGTTCTGGCAAATGGTAAGGGGCTTGAAAACCGGGATGCCTGGACTGCCGAATTCACTGTGGTCGACGACCGCATCCCCGAAATAAAGTTTCTCAACACAAGCACCAACGTCGAGATGCTCCCCGGCGAGAAGATCCCGGTCCATATCTATGCCGAAGACGATATCGGCGTGAGGAATGTGGACGTCTATATGGAAACTCCGGCCGGCGAGAAAATCCTCAAGTCCTTCAAGTACGGCCAGAATAAGAAAAGCATGCGCGAAGTTTGGATGCTCACTGCGGACAAGGCGATATTCACCGCCAATGCATCATACAAGATATGGGCGCGGGCCACGGACAATTTCCCCGGAGGGCATACCGGCATAACCCAGATCCCGCTTAGCGTGCATGTGGTGGACAACCTGAAAATGCTCGGCGCCATCGACAAAGACGATTCCGAGGGGAAAATGTACTCATTTCTGATCAAGGCCCTTGCCAGGCAGAAGGAAGTGCAGAACATGCTAGGGGGAAAGCTCAAATACATAAAACACAAGAATGACGTTCAGGAACTGGAGGGGAATCAGGCCGAAGTCCACAAATTCATTGATTCGGCGTCAGGCATCGCATCCGAGCTCAGGAAGAAGGAGAGGATTTCCGAACCCATGTTGAAAAACATAAATGAAATCAGGAACGGCCTCTCCGTCAAGATAACCGCCGACATTAAAGAGGCTTTCAAGGACAGGAAAGATGTCGATATAAAAACCTCCCTGAACAATGTGATACTCCTACAGGGCGAACT
>JBAZRS010000683.1:0-3015 GCA_041662825.1 Victivallales bacterium
ACACAGCTCAGGAGTTAATAGAGGGAGTATTGAACCTATGAAACTCTCGGGTTTGCGATCCTTCATGCCAACTCGCGGGTTGGAAAACCCGCGCTCCGTTGAAGAGGGAATTCCAAAGCAAATAGGGCGGGCTTTCCACTCCTTTACCTTTGCAAGACATACGCAATCGTGATGGAATAACAGGCTGGAAAGCCTGTCTTACCCTTGAAAATTCAAAGATTACTATCAACTGACGACCAACGACTGTCGACTAGCGACAATCCTTTGCCAAACAAAGACACTGTCGTTTTCTTCATGATTTGTCTTGATTTCTTATTCCTTTCTAATTATCGTTGAAGCCTATGAAAAAAGCTATTCAAATCAGCATGGATGTTTTCAGCATCGCCTCATCCGCTAAAAAGCAACTGGATGATGATGCCGTCAGAAAAATTACCGCTTTTGTAATGTCAAGGATGAACGGTGATGGCGGATTCCAGGGCAAATCCTCCTCCAGCGATATTTACTATACGTTTTTCGCCCTTGCCACCCTTGCGGGCCTTGGAGCGTCAAAACCAGTTTCCCCCGTACTTTCATATATGAAGAAGATTGAAGTTGATAAGCTGGGTTTCATAGATCTATACTGCATGGCCTGCATGCAACCTCTTATAACTTACCTCAGGATGCCGATCAAACTTAGGCCTCTGGCCTTGGCATCGGCCCGTAAAAGCAAGATCTTCACCGGTAGGGCGGCGCATGAGCTTGTCGGGAGGCTTGAGGGTTACAGGTCAAAGGACGGCGGCTACAATCAAAACGTCAGGAATTCAAAACACGGAACTGTCTATGCGGCCTTCCTGGCATGCCAGGCATATGACAACCTCGGGTTGGAAATACCGGACAAAACTGGGATTCTCGACAGTCTGGAAAATTTGAAGTCCTCCGACAAGGGTTATGCGAATCAGCCGGACATGCCTTATGGGACAACCACCGCCACTGCGGCATCGGCAATAATAATGCAGTATCTGCTTGGAAAACCCCCTCAACCCGTTGAGCAATGGCTGCTCGGGCAACTTCTTCCCACAGGAGGATTCAGGGCGAGTCCACAGACGCCGATTGCAGACATTCTGTCAACTGCGACCGCAGTGCTCGCCCTGAAACACATGGGGCATAAGTTTGAAAACAGGCAGGGCATAATTGAATTTGTCGAAGAACACTGGGATGAATCCGGCGGGTTTTTCGGTTCGATGCTTGATCCGTATTGCGACTGCGAATATACTTTTTATGCACTGTTGACACTCGGATGCCTGCTGGAAGCATAGTCATCCCGAAGGATGACGGATGACTGAGGTAGAACTCGAAATTTTGAATATCCAATGTCGAACACAGAGGAACTTAATGCTGGAAGAACATGACATTGGCAATTTGCTGAAAAGCAGTTTGTCACGTCTCGAACAGAAGCTGATCGGAGAATTGAAATCCGAATCCTGCTGGGACGGAAAACTTTCTTCCAGCGCTCTGGCAACCGCTGTTGCGATGTTCGCACTTTCAACAGTCGATCCGGAAAAATACGGCGCCAAGATCAGGAAGGCTGGACTCTGGCTGCTTGAAAATGTCAATCCGGATGGCGGCTGGGGCGATACGCCTGAGAGCCCGAGCAATATAAGCACCACCCTTCTGGTCTGGTCTGCCCTTTCTGTAGTGATAAAAGTGAATCGGAAAGATGATCTGAACATCGAACATCCAACATCGAACATCCAACATCCAATGGGGGGAAAAGACGGCAATCTGGAAGTGGACCACGAGGAAGCTTATGAAAAACTCATTGAAAAGGCGGAACAGTATATCATCAGGAAGACAGGCTCACTTGAACCCGCGGATATTTCAAAGACCATACTCGGGCATTACGGGAAGGATCGCACATTTTCGGTCCCGATACTGACAATGTGCGCCTTGGCGGGCAAACTTGGGGATGATGGAAGTGAATGGAATCATGTCATCCAACTCCCATATGAACTGTCAATACTGCCAAGGAGTTTTTTCAGTCTGATCGGTCTTCCAGTTGTAAGCTATGCCTTGCCCGCATTGATTGCCATGGGACTGCTCAGGCATAAAAAAGCCCGGAATTGCAACGTGTTCATGAAATTCATAAGGAACCTGGTCGCCGGCAGGGCTATCAGAATATTGAAGCGTTCTCTCCCCTCATCTGGCGGCTTCCTGGAAGCCATCCCCCTGACAGGATTTGTTACAATGTCCCTTGTTTCCGCAGGATGCAGGGATGAAAGCATAATAGGCCCATGCTCCGGATTCCTGGAAAGATCATTTCGCGAAGACGGAAGCTGTCCGATAGACACAAACCTTGCGACATGGCTGACTTCTTTGTCGGTAAAAGCCCTGGACGGAAGAGATGTGTTGGGTGCCGAGAAAGCAGACACCATTCGGAAATGGCTGATGGAACAGCAGTACCGGGACATCCATCCTTACACAGGAGCAGTTCCAGGGGGATGGGCTTGGACAGATCTCCCGGGAGGCGTTCCGGACGCCGATGACACCGCAGGAGCGCTTATTGCCTTGAAAACGTTGACCCCGTCGGACAATCGGCCGATCCAGTCCGCCTCAGCCGGTATAAAATGGCTTCTTGATTTGCAGAACCGCGACGGGGGAACGCCCACTTTTTGCAGGGGCTGGGGCAAGCTGCCGTTCGACAGGAGCTGTCCAGAAATTACTGCGCATATGCTGGAAGCGTTTTCCGGGTGGCGTAACGAAGTGGGGGATGACCTGAAAAAAATGATGGATGCTTCCATGACCCGTGGAATCAGATATTTGCGACAATCGCAGAAAATGGATGGTTCATGGGCACCCTTGTGGTTTGGCAATCAGTATGCGGTAAACCACGGAAACCCCACCTATGGGACAAGCCGAATACTGATAAGTTTGAACGCCCTGCAGGATCAGCAGCATGAATTGCAAACTCAAACTATGATTGAGCCTGCAGTTCAATGGCTCTTGAAAGCGCAAAATCAGGATCATGGCTGGGGCGGG
>JBAZRS010000684.1:0-3001 GCA_041662825.1 Victivallales bacterium
TCCAAAATCCTTTCTTTCACATCCTTCAGGTCGTAATGGTCGGAGTCAAGGATTTCAGAAGATTCTTTTATGTTGATACGGTCTTCCGTGTAAATATTCCACGGGAGGTTGATAAGCCAGTCCACATAAGTGTAGGCGACGTTGTATTCGGGAGAGGCCTGCGGGATCATGGCAAGCCTTTCCATCTCCTTTTTTATGGTGGAAACCACTTTTTCAGGGAGCTTGAGTTTTGAGAGCTTCTCCTCGATCCCGGCTATGTCTGGATTCTTGTTCTCCTCCCCGAGTTCCTTTTTTATTGTCCTCAGCTGTTCGCGCAGGAAATACTCCCTTTGCGATTTTCCGAGGGCGCTGCTGACCTGCGACTGGATCTTCGTGCCCACATGCAGGACTTCGAGTTCCCTGTTGAGGAGTATTGTGAGAAGCTGGAGGCGGGGATGCAGGTTCGGGATCGCCAGAATGTTAAGCTTCTCCATAAAGGAAATGTGGAGGGTGTCCGCCATCAGGTCGGCGAGCCTGCCGCTGTCGTCTATATTCAGGATGGCCACGCGCAACTCTTCGGGATAGAAGGGTGAAGTGGAGATGATTTCCTGAAACTGCTTGACGGCGTTCCTCACCATTGCAGTCGTTTCAATATTCTGTTTCTTGTCTTCTATGACATCCTGGACTTCGACCGTGTAAGGGGGGACTTCCCTGACTTTTCTCTGGAAACTGATTCTCTTCAGGCCGCGAACCAGTATCCTGACAGTCCCGTCCGGGAACTTTAGCATTTTCACAATTCTGGCCAGGACTCCCATAGTGCAGAGGGTTTTCCCCTCAAGTTCAAAGGTGTGGATTACGGGTTCGGTAAGCTCTATCGGTTTTTCTTTCGGGACGGGAAGTTCCGGGAAGAGCGCAATGATTCTGTCCCCTGCAACTATGTTTTCAAGCATCTTGATTATCGGTTCACCCTCAATGACAAGCGGTGAAAGAGTATAGGGGAAAATGATTATGTCCTTAAGTGAAAGCAGTGAGACGACGTATTTCCCGAATTTCAGTTTTTCGGCGTTTTTGTCTTCGCTGCTGTACGACAGCTCCATGGCTTTCGAATCAGTGAGTACAATATTCTTATACTTGTCATTCATGAATTTGTTCCTTGAGGTTTAATGAGCCATAAAATAACTTGCGATGATGCTCTTTCCAACGTCGAAAGGCAATTTCAACATCCTCATTGGGAAATATCTCATTAGGCAATTGAATTTGCCGAATTCTCAAATAGTTTTAACGGCTTATGGAAAAACACACGGCAACAGATGAAAAGTCAATAGTCAGGAATCGTGAGGGGGAACTGGCGGCCAAAGCGCAGCGTGAAGGGAACCTTGCTTGGCTTGTCAGCAGAAGGAGAAGCATTCTGAGGTTTGCTTTACTGGCGCTCTCGGCCCTGCTTTATTCGTCCGCATTTCCTCCGTTGAACTGGGGGCTGTTCGGATGGATCGGGATAATCCCCCTCTTTTTCATGGTGAAGGACAGATCACCGTTGCGGGCATGGATTGACGGTTATGTCTGGGGATATGTGTGGTCATGCACTTCTTTTTTCTTCCTAAGGGAAATCGAGCCGTTTGTTCCGTTTGCCATTGCTGCGATTACCGCTCTCTTCCCCGCTTTCTGGGCCGCATCGGTGCCTCTGCTCAAAAGATATCTTTTTGTTCCTGCAGATGTCCAGCTCAAAGGCACTGACGCAGAAGAGCAGTTCTGCCGTTCGGGAAAGAAGAGTTACGCCAGGGAATGTGTTTTCGTCCTCGTGCTGGCGTCATGGTGGTGTGTGCTTGAATGGATAAGGACATGGATAGGAACCGGGTTCCCCTGGAATCTTCTTGCGGTCACACAGTGGAAAAATGTGCCGATGCTCCAGATCTGCGAGTTTACAGGTGTCTACGGGCTCAGTTTTCTGCTTCTTTTTTTCAATATTTCAACCGCCCTTTCCCTTGATGTATGGAAAAATGTTTTCCGTAAGGGGAAATACGAACGCCCGTTACCTTTTTATATAGCTGTCATGCTAATAATGGTTTCTGTGATTTACGGTACTTCATCTTCAATCAGACTGAATAATACCCAGGATAAGGTGAAGATAAACATAGCAGTCCTGCAGGGTAATATTCCCCAGTGCAGGATGGCAAACGACGAACAGGCGAAATTCGCCCTTGACGAATACCTGGGCCTTTCAGAACTCGCCGTCCTGGCAAAACCCGATCTCATCATCTGGCCTGAAACCGCAGTGCCTATTCCGTATAACCTCGCGCATCCTTTCGGTTCCGAATACAGGTTAAGGCTTGGGCAGATAATCACCAAAAGCAAGATACCGTTCCTTATAGGCACGATCGATTTCGGCAAAGTATACGGAAAGAAGATGAAACCTGAAGACATACCCGTATATAACAGTGCCTTGCTGCTCGATTCCGAATCCGGCATTGTCGACACATACAATAAAATTCACCTGGTGCCTTTCGGCGAATACACCCCGTGGGGTGAATATTATCCATGGATCAAGGAGAAATTCGGGATGGGGAGGAGTCTGAGCGCTGGGAAAAGGCATACCGTGTTCAGCCTAAAGGACAATGTCAGGGCTACTGTCAATATCTGCTATGAGGACGTATTTCCGGAGATTTCACGCAACTGCGCGCTTGCAGGGGCCAATCTCCTGATAATAATCAGCAATGACGCGTGGTATCCGAACAGTTCCGAACCTGAACAGCATTTGGCCCATGCTGTATTCAGGGCGGTCGAGACGAGACGTCCGATTGTGCGTTCCGGGAACAACAACGGGAGTTGCGTCATATCCTCAGGCGGAGTCATTGTCGAAAGCCTGTCTGAAACTTACGATCCCAAAACCGGTAAGGCGATTCCCGACCCTTTGAAAAAGGTGAAGGGCTTCGCGAATTTCAATGTGGAAGTCATCCCTTCCGCCCCTCTGACATTCTATTCAAGATACGGGAATGTGTTCATTTATTTCTGTGGAATGATATGC
>JBAZRS010000685.1:0-905 GCA_041662825.1 Victivallales bacterium
GGATTGTTGCAAGTTAAAGAGTTATGTAAAAACATCATATGGGTAAAATCCAAAATGCCTGTTTTGAAATTTTACTTAAAATCCAGAATCTATGCTTTTTCTTGAAATAAAACCCAATAATCCAGTAATCCAAAAATCCATTAATCCGTCATCCTGTGGGATGACTGTGTTATTATTCATAATTCATCTTGATGTTCAAAGCGCCGAGGCGGCGGAAATGGTCGAGGGCTCCGGACACTTCCTCCATGGCCCCGTCCGGAAGCTGGACCGGCAGGGATTTCTTTCCGACCTCGGGATAATTGTTGCCGGTAATGATGTTCCCGAAGCTTGCGAGCCTCGCACCTTTGCCAAGCTTGATTTCAGGTTCGAACAACCAGAATCCACAACCGGCCACAATGAATGTAAGCGGACGGTTTCCAGAATGTGAGAAACTCATTCTTGTGTCATTCGTCTTTTCCTGGACCCAGGCGTCCCCGCCGCCGATGTATATGCAGCCCTCGTAATCATGTATTGTAACCGATTCAGGATTCTTCGTGCTTATCTTCTGGGCGCCGATGGTGACACGTCCCTTTCCGCTTCTTTCCCCTCCCTCGCAAAGGAGATACTGCATGTTTGATTCGGAATAGAAATCACCGACCACAACATCTTGGTTGTCCTTCACCGTCAGAGCATAGCCGTGAACCGCGTCATTGTGGAAGAGGAAACCGGTCAGGCCGGTCTTTGGAAGTTTTGCGCCTGCGATTGTGAGTTCGTAATAGTGCACGTAGCAGATGATGTTGGCGCGTCCGCAGTCGATGATCCGGAGCGGGCCGGAGAGTTGTCCGAAGCGCACACTTGCTTTTTCCGGCAGTTCCACAAGCTCGATTCCCGGACCGTTGGGGCCGCATATGCCGGTATAGAGGCCG
>JBAZRS010000685.1:916-2986 GCA_041662825.1 Victivallales bacterium
TGGTCTGGCGGATCTGGACCACTGTCTTGGGGGCCTGATAGAGAGACAGATGTTCAATGGTCACGTTCTGCGGGTCCGCCACTGCCATCATCACCCCTTCAGTGGGGCTGGCCCATTTCAGATATGAGCAGAAACCGGTGCTGCCGATGTAATAGTCGGAACCGTCGACAAGGATGGTTTTTGTGATTTTGTATGAACCTCCGGGCAGGTAGGCGATGGCGCCTTTGCCATGGGCTTTTGCTGCATTTATGCAGTTCTGTATCGCATCGCTGTCGTCAACTGATCCGTTGCCTCTTGCATTGAAATCCTTCACCGCATCGAAAACTTTTCCGGGAATTTTCGCCGTCGTCCTGAAGAAAACCTGCTTCGCATCCTTCAGGCAGGATGAGAGTTTCCCGTCGGGAATTTCCGTTATCTTCGAATTCAGGCCCGGAGCAACTACATATTTAGTCGCCTTGCTGATGTTGTTTGAAACTATTAGCTGCGCCTCCGTGTTTTCGCGGTTTATGAGCCTGACAGGGGGAAGGTTGTCAGGGGGATTTGTGAAGACGCAGTCGAAGATTGTGCTCGGACCGCGGTGTCCCAGGGAGAACGCCCCGTCCTTCCCGGTCCACCCGTCGACCCTGCAATCCTGGGCCGTAAAAGACTGGTGCATACCGATTCCGGTGTCGAAAAACTTTTTCGAGCCCCTGGACGTGCTCCAGCGGACTGCACATGCATGGGACGGACTCGCCTGGCGGACATCCACCTCCTTGCTCCTTTCAAAACTGCAGTTGCGTACGGCGAAGTTGCCGCGCGTGCTGTTCACGCCGATTCCGCAGTCTTCAAAATGGCATCCGTCAAAGAAATTGTCATAGTCGTTGAACTGCAGGAACGATGCGCCTGCACCGCAGTTGCGGAAGATGCAGTTGTTGAACCATATTTCCGCCGACTGGTTTTTCGATTCCGCCAAACCTTTTCCCGCGCCTTTCCCGACAACGACCCCGCCTTCGGTGAAATTGCGGAATTCGCAATGCTGGTAGCGGAGGGATGTCTCGTAATACGTCATTGAATGGTGGAGGACGGCGATTGACGCCTTATTCTTCCCGTCTAGAACGAATCCCTCGTATCTTGCGTAATGCGAACCGTTGCTCCAGATGAGATTCCCCGCTTGCTCCCCGTCCCAGAAAAGAACAGTCTCCCTGCCGTGTCCCACAAGATATGCGCCGGTGGAGTTTCTGATCTCGAGGGTTTTTGTTATGCGGTAACGGCCTGGAGGAAAGTAGATGTTGCGGCACCTTGCGTTCTTCAGCATGTCGTTTGAATCTGAGAGGCGGTCCAGCATTGCCTGGATCGCCGCAGTGTCATCGGCGGCGCCGTCACCGACTGCTCCGGCATCCTTCACATTCAGCCAGTCTGAACGCTTCTCCCAGTTCAGTGACGGGACCTGGAGAGTTTCAACGGATTTTTTGACAGCCCCTTTTTCCGGAGCTTTCGATTCCTGGGCAAAGACCTGATCGAGTCCGCCGGGAAATGCGAGCATCGCAAGCGCCGTAAGCATCCCGACTGCAAAAATCCTGTTCATTTTCATATGGGCTCCCAGTTATCTTGAGGTATAGGAATTTCAAAGTGACCAGTAATCAGTCACCAGTGATCAGTCAATAGATTTTCTTACTGAATAACTGAACACTGATTACTGATGACTAAAGTTGCGACCGTTTCGGTCGCCTAATTTAACGTTAAGGAATTTCAAAAATGAACATCCAACATTCAACATTGAACATCGAATTCATTCGAAGTTGGAAGTTCGATGTTCAGTGTTCGATGTTCAAATTATTAAAAGTTGCGGCGCTTTGGCCGCCTAATTTATTCTTTATTGTTTAGACACCCAGCGACCTTGCGTGATAAACCCGTTGGAGTCCCTATCCTATTTGTAGAAGATTAGTACCTCAACCGTTAAAATCTTACCTGTCCGAGAAAAATTATCAAGGGCGGCGGGGCTGAATCAGGCGCTTTTCCGTTCCGTTTGCTGCCCGAAAGAAGGCATGTAAGGCAAATAATAGATAAATAATGTAATGATTCTATAAATTT
>JBAZRS010000686.1:0-2982 GCA_041662825.1 Victivallales bacterium
TGAAAATAAAAAGTTTCAATGTCGATTTCAGCCGGGAGCAGTTTGTCGCCCCCTTCGGATTCAAAGGCGCATATCTGAGCGAGATGTGGCAGAGCAGCGTAAGCCTCGCCGCTGAAAACGGTAAAACCGCGACGGGTTACGGGGCGCAAAGCGTGCTGTGGTCTGATCCGGAGGTGTTCACACATAATCCTGAGGCGGCGGGAAACGCAATGATGCTCATGACAACTTCGGAAGCCGCGAGGGCGGCCGTAGGGAAAGCGTGGAAAACCCCGCTGGATCTCCAGAAAAAAATTCTCGGGAAAGTCCACCGCAGGGCCGCTGAACTTACGGGCCGGAAAAAAGAACTGCGCCTGACATTCACCCTGAACTCAATGGTCGCACTGGACAACGCCGCATGGCTCCTGATGTCAAAGGAGAAAGGAATATCGTCATTCGAGGAAATGATCCCGGCGGATCTGAGGAGTGTCTTTTCCGCGCACCAGGAGAAGGTCGGACTGATACCCCTGATCAGCTACGGAGTTCCGGTGACTGAAGTCAGTAAGCTGCTGGAAGACGGATGCTGCCTGCTGAAGATCAAGGTCGGATCCGATCCCGAGAAGGACGGGGACAAACAGAAGATGCTTGAATGGGACAAGAGGCGGATCTCCGAAATCCACGCTGCAGCCTGCGAATTTCGCAGCCAGCACACTAAATCCGGGAATATCATGTACTACCTAGACGCCAACGGCAGATATGATTCGATAGGCCGGGTGCGCGAACTCCTCGACCATGCCGGCAAGATAGGTGCCCTGGACAGGATAATCCTTTTCGAGGAACCGTTCCCCGAGGAGATGAAGGAGGACGTTTCCACACTGCCGGTCAGGATTGCCGCCGACGAGAGCGCGCATTCCGTTGAAGATGTCGAGGAGAGGATTGCATTGGGATACGGCGCGATCGCCCTCAAGCCGATCGCCAAGACACTCAGCATGAGTTTGCTCATGCTGAAGGCCGCCAAGGCGCACGGAGTCCCATGTTTCTGCGCCGACCTCACCGTAACTCCCGTTCTTGTCGAGTGGAACAAGAATGTAGCTGCGCGGCTCGATCCGTTGCCGGAAATGAAGATCGGCGCCATGGAGACAAACGGTTCCCAGAACTACCGCAACTGGCGGAAGATGCTCTCACAGCTCGCAGTCGCGGAACGCCCGTGGGTCGAGGCGCGGAACGGCGTATTCAGCCTTGACGCGGATTATTACGCCAGAAGCGGCGGGATATTCGAGGATCTCCGGGCTTAATAAATGCTGGGCGAATTCCAAAATCCAAAAAGTAACGCAGGCTTTTAGCCTGTAGTTTGGAATGAAGCGAGAAAAGCAGAGGATGAAATTGCAGGCTGAAAGCCCGAATTACTCCTGATTCAAAATATTAAAATTCAAACAAAGACATTGAACAGGAAATTGTATTTTCGGATCGCTGGCATCTTGCCGGCATTTTAATTAAAAGAGTGTGGTACAGGCGTCTCGCCTGTTCTTATTCTTTCTTAAAGAACAGGCGAGACGCCTGTGCCACGTTAAAGAAGATGCCGCCAGGATGGTGGCGTTCCATAAGAGTCCCGGCGTAGCCGGTTAAGTTTACGTATAGGAATTTTAAAGTTTATGGAAATTCAGCATTTGTTTTTGAGCTTTATCTTCTGCGAATTGCGAGATTCGCACATGGAGTGCGGCAATTTATTGCCGCCTTTAATGACGGAATTTATTCCGTCCCATGGAATGGTAATCTCACGAAATGAATTTCGCGAACAAGGCGGTAACAAGTTCCCGCACTCCACGGAGCGTTGTCACGCTCGTAAATCAAAAATCTGCTCCACTATACGTTCAGATTATCTTTACTTCGTAATTCGATATTCGATTGTTCAAAAGTCGCGGCCTTTGGCCGCCTAATTTATAATTCAAGAGGTTATCATCATGGCAAAAGAGGCTAAAAAATATTACGGCGTGGATCCGTGGCTGGTGATTGAAAAAGGCTTTGACCCGGCTCAGGGCAGGGTCAGTGAAAGCATATTCAGCCTGGGCAATGAGTACATGGGGGTAAGGGGGCAGTTTGACGAGTCGTACAGCGGCGACAGCCTTCTCGGCTGCTATTACAACGGAGTATATGAGGAGAAGGCCATCACCTATGCGGAGCATTTCAAGGGGCTGAGCCAGCGCTGCTGCTTCATGATCAATGCGAACAACTGGCTCTACACGAGGATTTCCGCCGACGGTGAGGAACTTGACCTGGCAAGTGCGCAGATCAGCGGCTTTGAACGCGTCCTAGACATGAAGAACGGCATTCTGACCCGCAGTTTCACATGGAAAGGCATCCGGCTGACCTTTGAACGTTTTGTCAGCATGCAGCACCATTTCATTGGCGGACAGAAGATCACATTTGAGCCGGCGGGATTCAAGGGGGAGATCGAGCTTGTCTCTGGCATAGACTTCTCGCCTGTCCATGAGGAGGAGGGCCGCAATTTCTGGGAATGCACCGACAAGGGCAGGGGATACATAAACTGCCGGACCCAGAACAGCAGGCAGAGTGTCTATTCGGCATTCAAAACCAATCTGACGCCGGCAATCGAAGTGTATGGGGAAAAGCTGTCGGCGTTCAGATTCAAGTTCAATCTTGAAAAGGCCGTCCACTTCGAGAAAGTGGCGTATAATCTTGTTGACAGAGGGGAAAAGCCGGAAGCGGAAAAATTCCTTGAAAAAGGTTATGAGGAGTACAGGGACGGGCATGTCGCATTCTGGCACAAGGTCTGGGACGCGCTTGACATAACCATAGATGGCGACGAGGAAAACCAGCAGGGCGTCCGGTTCTGCATATTCAACCTGCACCAGACATATCACGGCGAAGACGGCAGGTTGAATGTCGGCGCAAAAGGTCTTACCGGGGAAAAATATTCCGGCTGGACGTTCTGGGATTCCGAAACCTACTGTCTGCCGTTTTACATGTTCAACAATCCGAAAGCCG
>JBAZRS010000687.1:0-2979 GCA_041662825.1 Victivallales bacterium
GTTCACGGCCTTAGCGTGTCTAACTTCTTGAATACTAAGACACAACTAAAGTTGTGAACTCCAACGGAAGACATCGTCACAGCAATATTTTCCTGCATTTTGAAATCAGCTCTAGTGTAAATGTTAAGCTGGAATACCCCCTGCCGGCTTGCCCGGCAGGAGTAGGAGATTATCAAGCTAACACTAAAAAGACAATCCCATCCCCTCTTTGCATCCGGCGGTGTCTACCGCCGGATGCAAAGAGGGGGGTATTGCAGCTGAGAGAATAGCTGGAAATCTTTATTTCCCGCCGGACAAGCCGGCAGGGGATAAGATGAACATCCAGCTAAACGGTTACAATTTGGTTTGTCAGTACTGGCATTATCCTCCAACTTCTTTTTTTCTTGATCCTGGTGTAGAGACCGCCGTACGCCACGGCGTATAAATACACCTGAGGAGCATAAATCTCGGCGAAGATCTTTTCATCCACATCCAATTCCCTGAAGAAAAGACCACAGACAGGAATGTCTGTGCTACTTCTCGACACATTCTTGCTTGCTCCTCCTTTCCATATATATTAAGCGCCGTTTTTAAAAATAAACGACCTTATAAGATATTTTCTCACAAAGGCGCAAAGTCACTTAGGGTTATTAGGAATCTTTGTGTCTCCGTGGCTTTGTGAGAGGAAATATTTCTTATCTTAAATCCAAACTCGGAGCGACAATCATGAGCAAATCAGTGACTCGGAACGACTGGGAAAACCATCTTCTCACCAACAGGAACCGCCTTGACGGAAGAGCCTTCTACCTCCCCTTCCGGAATTCAGAAAAAGCACTCTGTGAAAAGCCCGGCATGGACGACGGGTTCATAGCGCTGAACGGCCAGTGGGATTTCAACTATTCGCCTACCCCAGCCGAGACTCCGGAAAACTTCCATGCGGAGAAATTCGATTCCGGCGCCTGGGACAAGATCCCGGTACCGTCATGCTGGCAAATGCTCGGATACGGTCATCCTCATTATACCAATGTCGTCTATCCGTTTCCGGTTGATCCCCCGCACATCCCGACGGAAAATCCGACGGGTTGCTATCGCCGTGAATTCGTGTTGGAAAACGACTTCAGCGACAATCAGCTCTACCTGCGCTTTGAAGGCGTTGACTCCGCGTTTCATGTCTGGGTCAACGGCAAGGAGGTCGGTTTCAGCAAGGGGAGCCGCCTGCCTGCGGAATTCGACATCACAAAATGCGTCAGACCTGGGAAAAACATTGTCGCCGTGAAAGTCTATCAGTGGTCGGACGGCTCGTACATGGAAGATCAGGACATGTGGTGGCTCAGCGGAATTTTCCGTTCCGTCTACATACTAGCCCGTCCGAAACTGCATGTCTATGACTTCCAGACAAGCACCAAGCTTGACGACAAATACTGTGATGCCGTACTCGGGTTCAAAGCCACGGTGAAGAATTCCGGCAGTTCGGCGATAAAAAACTCGTCGCTTGAGTTCGTCCTCCTCGATCCCGCGGGCAACAAGGTTTTGAAGAAGACAGTTTCCTCCGCATTCGACATAGGCGCCGGTGAAACGAAGGTCCTCGAGGCTTCTGCGAAAGTCGCAGATCCTGTGAAATGGAGTGCTGAAAATCCCGCGCTCTACAAGCTCCTCATAACGCTCAAAGATTCAAAGGAAAATATTCTGGAAACGATTCCTCTGAACATCGGGTTCCGTTCGATTGAGATGAAGGACGGAAACTTCCTGGTCAACGGCGTCAGAATCATATTCCGAGGTGTGAACCGCCATGATCACCATCCCGATTTCGGACGCGCTGTCCCTTACGACTCTATGCTCAAGGATGTTCTCCTGATGAAGCAGCACAACATAAACGCCGTGCGGACTTCGCATTATCCCAATGATCCGGTGTTCCTCGACATCTGCGACAGGTACGGGCTTTATGTGATTGACGAATGCGATCAGGAATGCCACGGTTTCCAGCCTGCGGGATGCTGGGACCAGCTTTCGAAGGATCCGGAATGGAAGGCTACCCATGTAGACAGGATGAGTAGGATGGTCATGCGCGACAGGAATCACGCCTGCGTGATCTTCTGGTCGCTCGGCAATGAGACGAAATTCGGCGACAACCACAGGGCGATGGCGGCTGTCGCCCGCGAGCTGGATCCAACAAGGCTTCTCCACTACGAGCAGGATCTCAAGGCGGAAGTCTGCGATGTCTACAGCAGGATGTACACAGGGGTCGACGGGATTACTATTTTTGGAGAAGGAAAAGAAACATTCAAGGGCGGAGGCAACGGGGAGAACGATGTTCCCGCCGGGCAATATGCCGGAAAGAAACCGCTGATCCTCTGCGAATATGCGCATGCCATGGGCAACGGCCCCGGCGGTCTGAAAGAATATTGGGACGCCCTCTACAAATACAAGGCGCTCCAGGGCGGTTTCGTATGGGAATGGCTTGACCACGGCATCAGGAAGAAAACTGCCGACGGCAGGGAATTCTTCGCTTACGGCGGCGACTTCGGCGACGAGCCGAACGACGGGAATTTCGTCACGGACGGCCTGCTTTTCCCAGACCGTACGCCGTCTCCAGGGCTTATCGAATACAAGAAGATTCTCGAACCGGTACTTATCGAGGCCGACGATATCAGAGGCGGAAAATTAAAGGTGACCAACCGCTACGATTTCAACTCGCTTGACCATCTCAAATTCGATTACACTGTGGAAGAGGAAGGTGTCCAGATTTCATCCGGCACGATTCCGACCCCGAAGATATCAGCATGGAAAAGCAAGGTGATTACCGTTGACTATGAAAAGCCCCGTTTCATTCCCGGAAAAGAATACTGGCTGAACATCAAGGTGTCACTTGCATCCGATACATTGTGGGCGAAAGCCGGACATGAAGTCGCCTGGGCGCAGTTCAAGATCCCGGCAAAGGAAAATGAAATCACCGCACCTGCGGTAATTGTTCCGAAAATCAGCACCTCCGAGACTAAAACA
>JBAZRS010000688.1:0-2975 GCA_041662825.1 Victivallales bacterium
CCGCCCCACCATGTCCAGAAGCGCAAGCCCTGCTCGAAACTTGGGTTGGGGAAGAGATTGCGGGTCGTCGGAGCCGCTACGCACATGCGGTCCTGTCCCCAGAAATCAATGTCGGCCACCGGCGCCGGCGCATCGGGTGCGTTCAGCGCCACATCACCGAAGTCGATGGTGAAACTGTCTCTGGCGAGTTGCTTCTTGCTGCTTGTAGGCATGAAAAGTTCGCAGCCTCCGCCACGGTTGCACTCGGATACTGTGAAGGAATAGTAGTCCGGAAGTTTGAACGAAAAACTCTCGAGCGGTTTTCCCGGATTATATGAAAACTCCAAGCCAGTACCGCTCGCTACCGGAAGATCTTTCTTTTCGAAAAGGGACTTGTCGTTGATCTTTATGGTCTGACCGTTTATTGCTAGCGGCGCCAAGCGGTAGCTGTTGTTGGAACTGAACCAGGGAACCACACAGGCAAATGCCTTGGGATTGGCATCAATGCTCTTCTGCAAAATTCCGATGTCCCAGCTTATCTCAACCTTGCTCTCGCCGACCGGTTTCAGGGTGTAGGAGAAGGTGGCAGTCTCTCCGTTGAGCTGCACATACTGCTTGGAGTAGGTGATGGTCTTCGCAGACTTGTCGGACTTTATCTGAGGAGTTGTCCCTTCCTTCACCTTATATGGGAATCCGAACATCTTGTCGCCGTTGACACCCCAGAAATGAACGCCGAGAATGGCATGGTTGTCGACGATGATGACAGCCATCTGATCCCGGGCATTGTTGAAGAACTCCCTGAAACCGATGCGCTTGTTTCCCATCCATAGGGAAGGCTGCTCGTAGCTGGCACCGTCCTTGACGAAAGATGAAACCTTCAATTCCGGGGTGATGCGCCTGCCTTCGTTCGCCTGGAAGGGCGGCTGAACGTCCGGCAGTGTTCCGGCGGCGTTGCAGGATGAAATGAACGAGGACGCAGCGAACGACAAGATTGAAACGATAAGCCTGGCTTTCATTTTTTTCCTTCCTGTTATTTTTCCTTCGTAACATTTCGCAGTTCTACAGATCCCACGACACCGTTCAGGAAATAATCCTTGCCGGAGGCGTTTCCAATGGTGATCAACGACACGCACGGCGCCGGAGGTGCCGTCTCCAGCATGCTGGAAATCTTGCCGTCGAGTGACAGTACTGCATATTTGCCGTCGAAACGCAATTCGATCTCATACCATTTCCCCGGCTGAAGCGGAACCGACGAGGCGATGTTCACCTGCTTGCCGCCCACATATATTTCAGCTCCAACTTTCAAGTTCTGGTATACGACCAGTCTGAATCCCGACTCCCCGTATCTCATGCGCTGGAATATCCCGCCCATATATCCGGGCGGAGGCGCATCGATGCAGAGTTTCACACGCAGGGCGAAAGGCGAACCGCTGAAAAGAGATGCGCATGTTTTCTCGTCGGCGTTCAGGCTTGTCCCGTCCTTGAAACGCAGCCCGGGAACATTATCCACAACGGCAGGAATCGGCGCGCGCTCCCCTGCCTTCAAAACACCTCCGTCCGCAACCTGGTTCCGCACTGCACCGCCGGAGATTTCACTCATATTCCACAAGGAGACCGGTCCGGAACCGCCTGCTCCGCCGCGTTCCACACCGCCGGTGATGCCGAGGCAGACGAACTGCGTCGGGGCGATATCGCCTACGACATCAATGGAGGCTATCTCCTTGCCCGGCGAAGGATTCCGCCACTCCATCATGTAGAATCCGATTGGCGACTGGACAAGGTTGCGTCCGGTCCATGCGACTTTCGCATTGCTGAGCGGTTTGGGATTCCACCAGTCGGAAACTTCAATGTTGAAACGGACCGGCACGGGCGCCTTTGAACCGTCCGCGTAGTTGACGATGTAACGTGCAACCTCCATATCCGGTTTTGGCGGCGACCATCCTGCGGAATGAAGCATCCACAGGCGGTCGGCCTTCTTTCCGACCTTGACGCCTTCGATCTTGGAGGGAAGCTTCACGCCGTGCGCTTCACCGCGGAGACTGATGACCGATTTCCCGTTGTTCTTCTTCGGATCCGGTATCTTGAATGGTCGGTCCAGGAAGTTGACAAGCATTGGAAAATTCTCCGCCTCCACCTCCATGCCGTCGTCCTTACCGCCACCCTTGCCACTGTGATTTATCAGGAAAAAGCGCATGTCGTTCTGGCCCTGATCCGTCCAGCCGCCAACACCGTCGTCCGCCGTCTTGTCATGAAAACCCATGTTGGCGTATGGTGCGAAATCAACATTGAAGAAGTCGAAAGCAGTCTCGTCGCGGACAAGCCGGACATTTGCGCCCAGGTTTGCGGAGAGGCTGGCGGTAATACGGGCGACACGTTCGCTTTCAGCGCCGATCGCCTTGTCCCACGCGAGGGAGTCGAAAAGGATAATCCCCTTCCCCACAGGAATTTTCACAAGGAGCCTGGGTTCGGTCAGCGCAACGCCCATTTCGAGGGACGGAATCCGGAGCGACTCGGTTCCGAGCTTGGCGGTCGGCAGACTCGCCTCAAAGAAATTCCAGCGCGTCTCGAGATCCATGCGCGTCCAGCAGAAGTCGAACGAGGAGAGGTTGCTCATCAGCGGATCATCAGAACGCCGGACGGCGATATGGACTTTCTGGTCGACAGGCTCCATCTCCGGCTTGAACGGGAACAGCGATGCGACATTCGCAATATTTTTCGAACTGAAACCGTGCAGCCAGACGTTTCCGCCGTCGGCAAGGTGTTTCTTGATTTTCTCCATCTCTTCAGGTGAAAGCTTATGGGAGGCGTCCACGAATATCGGCCCCTCGCCCGCAAGTCCTTTGACAGTCTCGACGCCCGCCTCGGACATTGCGATCATCGCATCGGTATTGTCACCGGCAAGAATGCGCATCGGAGGCGGCTGGGATTTTGCGGAGCCTGTGCCGGCCGCGTAGCGCAGAATGCGTTCAAGCATGGCACCGGCCATCGGTTCGACG
>JBAZRS010000689.1:0-2970 GCA_041662825.1 Victivallales bacterium
GCCCTCCAGCCGAAGCCGACAGCCTGATTTTCCAGGTGTCATACGGTTGTCCTCATAACTGTTGCCGCTTCTGCGGGATGTATAAATCCGTGAGATACGAAGAGCGCGAATATGATGAAGTTTTGGATGACTTCAAGAAAGCGGCTAGGAAATATCCTGAAACTCAAAGGATTTTCCTTGCCGACGGCGATGCGATGATACTGCCGTTTGAGAAACTTAAGGAATATCTGCTGAAACTCAATGAGCTGTTTCCTAAACTCACCCGCGTAAATATTTATGCCAACGGCAGTTCGATTCTGGCAAAGACAAAAGATCAGCTTTGCGAACTTCGCAAACTTAAGCTTCATACATTGTATCTGGGCCTGGAGTCGGGAGATGAGGAACTATTGAAACTTGTCAACAAGGGTGAAACCGCTGAAAAGATGATTGAAGCGGTGCGAATTTCGCAGGAATGCGGACTTCGCTGTTCCGTCATGGTGCTCTTGGGATTAGGCGGGAAGAGAGGTTCGGAAAAACACGCCCTTGAAACCGCCTTGGCGCTTAATAAAATGCAGCCTCGTCTTCTGTCGGCGCTGCGTTTTGTGGAAGTGCCGGGTTCAAAGATGTTCAGCGGTTATGAAACCGTTTCGGAATACGAGGCGGTCTGCGAACTTCGCAAAATGATTGGGCGTCTCGAGCTTGACAGAACAGTCTTCCGGGCAAACCACGCCTCAAATCCGGCTCCGCTGGAAGGACGCTTCCCGAATGATAAAACAAGAATACTGGCCGAACTAGATTATCTTATCGCCAGCGGAGGACTCGACCGCAAAGGCCCAGGGCGTCTGCCGTTCCAGATGTAAGAGATAACCGCAAAGGCACCCGTCTTCGCCAAGGAGCTACGCCGGGGCAGGCCAGGACACAAAGGATGAATTTTGTATGGGAAAGAGAGAATAAAATATGTTAAAAATTACATTTATTATTCTATTAGTTTGTTCAGTCTTTTATATTGGCAAATTAATCTACGGGAAGAAGGCAAATCTCCCTAATTTACTATTGTTATCTGCGATAATAATAATTCTCTTCTCGATTATTTTTCTTAAATACAAGATATTTACAATGAACATATTGTCGGGGATTCTTTTTTATATTCTCGTGTTTATTGTCATATATGCAATAATCAAAGCGTTTACAGGCAAGAAAAAAGACAAGCCGGATGGGGAGAATAAGAAATAAGAGATTAACCGCCAAGGAACTAAGACACAAATTAAGAAGAGACAGGTATTTTTATGTTAAGAATAGGAAAAAGATTGATTGTTCCGGATTAGAATGGTTTTATGATGAGCGGAGCGAATCTTTGGACTGCGAAGCGCCTGACGGGAAAACAACAAAGACAAGAGACAAATTCTTTCCAAACCGGAATGAATCTTCAAAACTTTGTGTCTTTGTTCCTTTGCGGTTGGATTACTTCTTATTCCATTCGGCGAGTTTGCCCTGGATGAACTTTACAATCTGCTCGTGTTCTTCTTTGCCGGTGGCGGATTTGATGTGGATCGGTTCGCCGAAGCTGAAATGAATCTCCTTCTTCGTATCAACCGGACCGAAATCTTTCACCAGTTTTCCGTTTCCCCAGAAATCTGTCTTGAGCGCGAACGGGATGACGGGCACATTTGCGCGTTTCGCAAGTTTTACCCCAATTGAATTGAATTCTTCGGGCTTGAATTCGACGGAACGGGTTGACTGCGGGAAGATTATGACGGATCTGCCTGCTTCAATGTATCTCTGTCCTTCGGTCATTATGGTCTTAAAGTCCTCGCGCGGATTGGTCCTCGTCACAGGAATCCCGTAAATTCTGGCCACCTGTCCGAAAAAAGGATAATCGACAAGTTCCTTTTTCACAACCAGAATCGTGTCTTTCTTATGCTGGAGAACCATGCAGGGAAGGGAGTATGTCTCAAATGAGCTCATGTGGTTGCCGATGACGACAACGGGGCCGTCCACTTTTGCGAAATTACCGACACCGTCAACGTGGACCTGTCCACCTGTGCGTTCCGCAGATCTGATCAAGTCAAAGGCGTTATATGCGAGTTCGACAGGGCCATAAAGCCCTTTTTTTGCGGTGGTTCCGGATCTGACGGCGATTCTGAATGAATGGAAATAAAACTGACAGCGTGTGCCAAGAAAAAGGATCTTCTCCCATAATTTCACAGAACCGGGGAGCGTATCATATTTGCCGTCAGAAAAATAGTTTATTTCAGGATTTACACAGCTCATTTTCGGTTGATGGTCGTCCTTGTTGCTAGTGTCAATTGAATAACATCGAACACTCAACATTGAACTTCCAACTTCGAATGAATTGTATTTTAATTCGATGTTCAAAGTTCGATGTTGAATGTTGGACGTTCAAATATTATTTCAGGCAGGAATGCCTGTCCTACTTCAGCGACTCTCCCAGTTCTTTCTTGCTAGGAGCGGTGCGGTACATGTCCATGGCTGTCGGCAGGTAAGCCCTCATTTCCTCGACTCGTTTTTCGCTCATCGGATGAGTCGAAAAAAATTCGGTGACCGTGCCTGTCTGGGAAAGCTGTCCGAATTTCTGCCAGAAAGAGATGGCCGCATTGGGATTGTAACCCGCCTTTGCCATGTAAACCAGCCCCAGTTTGTCGGCTTCATACTCATGAGTCCGACTGTATGGGAGCATGACCCCCAGATTCGTCCCGGCGGAATATGCGACCATTGCCGCCTGAATCGTTCCCGCAGATTTCCCGTTTAGTGTTGTTGCAACCGCCTGTGCTCCTATCTCTTGAACAGCCGACTGAGACATTCTTTCCCCACCATGCCTTGCTATGGCATGTCCGATTTCATGTCCTACAACAGATGAAAGCTCCGCATCGTTTGCCGTGTATTGGAACAACCAGGAATAAACCTCGACTTTCCCGACGGGAAGACAGAATGCGTTCGGTTCGGTGTTATCAAACATCAGAAACTCCAATT
>JBAZRS010000690.1:0-2970 GCA_041662825.1 Victivallales bacterium
TCCGACAGTCACGTGAACATGGCTGATCTTGATTCTTTTGAAATCATTCTTGCCGAGTTTTATGACGATTCCCGGCAGCGGCTTGTCCGAACCTATGACATTGCTTCCTTCCCCAATGACGAATACAGGAATAAACTTCTGGCTGCAGAATTGCAACAGTGCGGAGAGCTGTATGTCGTCGTCAGGTTCGGCCAGGACCGGAATTTTTCCGCCAAGCCCGGCAGTGGTCATATTTTTCCAAGGAACATTGAATTTCAGATCCAGTCCCGGAAAGAGAGATTGCAGTTCGTATATTTCTTCTTTGCTTAAGCGGGGCATTGATGCTATTTCTTGTATTTTTCCTCGGGATTGAAAACTTTTTCACCGACGGTCTTCAGTTCATCCCCGTCGATCTTCCTGTAAAAGCAGGTCCTGTATCCCGTGTGGCAGGCCGCGCCGCCTATCTGGTCAACCTTGAAAATCACAGTATCGTCATCGCAGTCAATGAGGATTTCCTTTATTTTCTGGACATTGCCGGACTCTTCGCCCTTCTTCCAGAGTTTATTCCTGGAACGCGACCAGTAAGTGGCATTTCCGGACTTGAGGGTCTCCTCCCAGGAAAGCTTGTTTATGTAGGCGAGCATCAGCACTTCGCCTGTTTTCCAGTCCTGGGCTATTGCGGGTATGAGCCCGTCACTTTTTGCAAAATCCAATTCGATCATTTTATTTATTCCCCGTGTTTATTTGCTTTCTGCACTAAAATTTTTCCCGGCCGGGAATAATTTATCCTACCTGCGTCTCCTTGTGGGCGACTGCTGTCCGTCTTCTTTGGCAGGGAATTTGCATTTGGCCTCAAGCGAAGACATGAATGCGCGCACCGCCATTTTGGATTTCATGGATGCATACATTTCCGTGAAGAATTTCTCCTTCTCCTTGAATTCCTGTTCCGAGGGCAGTGTCTTTTTTTCCACAAAAACGAAAATTGAGCCGTACGCAGTGTCTTTCACTTCCGAGACCTTTCCGGTCTTTGTGTTTGCGGCCAGTTCGAAAATGAGCGAAGCGTCAGCCTCCTTGGGAGGGGCCATCATATCAAATTCCGGCACGTCCACGAACTTGTACTCCGCCAGAAGCGCTTCGATGTTTTTGCCGGCGTCGACAGCCTCGGATATTTTCAATGCCGTATTCCTGGCATCCTCTCTCGCGAGGGACAATGATTTTTCAGCCATGTAGTCCTTTTTCACCTTATCCTTCAGTTCTTCGAATTTAGCGCTTCTCGACTCCTCCTTGTCAGTCATGCAGGCTACAAAACAGGCGGTGTTTCCCTGAATCGCATCGGATACGGGCTGATCTGCAAAGAGCTGGGACACGGCCATCGCAAACTCAGGCTCCCTTCCCACGTTTTTCAGGACAACGTCTTCCGAACTGAAAAAATCGGTTTCATAAACTTTGAGAGTCTTCTTTTCAGCGACTGCGGCAAATCCGTCTATGACAGCTTTTTGGGTTTTCATGTCTGCAGTGGCCTGGTAGGCGTCAACTGCAAAAGCCTGGGCATCTTTGATGGCGAGAATTTTCGCTTCATCCGCGGAAAGGGCCTTTTTTATTTTATCGGCAACCTTATCAAGGGGAAGAATCTCGTCCTTCTCCTTGAACTTGTCCTTGTTGGCCTCGTAATACTGTTTTATTTTTTCTTCGGTGACCGAAACGGACTTTTCATATCCCGCATAATTGAAACGCACGAATTTCGCCTTGAATTTCGCGGGAATCCTGTATCTTTCAAGCATGTTCCTTATTGTTCCAGACACATTTTCGATGGGGATAAGCACGCCGTTCTCTTTGAATTTATCCTTATTGGCTTCATAATATTGCCTTATTTTTTCTTCAGAAACCGAATTTGCATTGTTGAAGAAGGTTTCGACTGTTTTCTCATCGGCGTTGACCTTGCCGGAATAGGCTTCGGCATTGAATTTAAGGTCTTTCACCTTGAACTTTTCAAATCTCGTATTGAAAGCCTGCCTTACCTCTCCCGGCGTTGTTATGATGCCCGCACCTATTTCATTGTAAAGCCTTTCGATGGTCAGCTGCTCCCTAACAGCCCTGTCGAGATCCTGTTTTGAGTATCTGAAGGGGGTGAGATACAGTTTTATAAACTGTTCGAAGGTCGCCGTATCGAATTTCCCGTCCTTCTGGAAAGCAGGGATCGCACGAAGGTAGCCGGCGACGTCGGAGTCGCCGACCAGCATGTTTCTCTCATCTGCGGCGCGCAGCATCATGATTCTTTCAAGTGCTATCGATTCTGCGTCGTTGCGCATGTATGAATTGTTGATGTTGAATCCGGGGCTGGAAAGCGACATGATGATTGAGAATGAATCCACATTCGCCTCTATTTCCTGCACGCCGACTTTCTTGCCCAGGATGACCGGTACGCCCGATTCCGAGGAACCCGCACCCCTGATCATGTCAAGGAAACTGAATCCCGGCGAGAAATATAAGACAAATGAAACGATTATGGCGCCGGTGAAAACTGCAAAAGTCTTTCTCCCGTGCCTGGCAAAAAAGCTGTTTAACCTGGTTATGAACATTTTTAGCACGACCTTTCAAAATTGATGTATTCACAAAACGAAATGCCGTCTAATATATTTTTGTTCTGTAATCTTTAAAGGTGCGAAGAGTAAAATCTTTAAGAATTAATCTCTTGATTAATCCGTAATCCACATCATGTTATGGTTCCTGTTTTTTGAAAAACGTCGCATTTGGAGAAAACTATCATGAATGTAACTGAAATTACTGGCAGACACGGGAATAACAGGGAGAACCTGCTTCAGATTCTGCACGACCTGCAGGATTCGTCCGGCGACAATTCCCTTCACCGGGAAACGCTGGAGGAACTTGCCAAAATCATGGACATACCCGTCGCGGACATTGTAGGCACGCTTTCATTCTATACAATGTTCAGCACAAAACCGCGCGGACGGCATATCATCCGCCTATGCG
>JBAZRS010000691.1:0-2970 GCA_041662825.1 Victivallales bacterium
ATTGTTTTTACCTGGATTCCATTTCTGATTATCTGTTTCTTTTTGTACCGGCAAGCCTGCATATCTTTTGAAGAACGTATCATGGGCGATATGGAGAGCACTGCCCAATTACAGGCAACCCGTGTGAATAATCTTCTCGACAGCTATATAAGCGATGCGCAATTGGTAGCTGCCAACAGAGATATACAGTCCATGAATGCAGAAAAAGTACATTCAGCTCTTGAAGATTTCTCAAAACGCTGGCGTCAGTACGTTGCCGTAAAGGTTTTCAAGGCAGACAGTTTTGTCCTGGCAGAAAGCAACAAGCCACTTGGAGGAACACCACGCAGTGTGGCGGCATATGATTTTTTTCAAGAAGGGCTAAAAGGTCCATATCTGTCCGACATCTTTCTGTCGGGGGGCGGGGAAGGTCTCGTGATGGTCTCGGCGGTCCCGATTACAGTGAACGGCAGGACGGTCGGCGTCGTAAGTCCCGGAATGACGACGACGGATTTGTCATCATTGATATCCGAAGCAAAGATAGGACAGACCGGTGACGTTTATCTGATCAACAGAAAAGGATATTTCATAACCCCGTCCCGATTCAGCAAAGAGCTGAAAGAGAACGGCATCATAAAAAACAGATCGGAACTCGAACTTTATGCTGATTCGCGTGGCGCAAAAGAGGTCCTTGCCGGCAAGGCGGGGGTCGGCATTTATAAAGACTCCCGGGGGCGGGAAGTCGTGGGGGCGTATGCACCGATCAATCATGCCGGGTGGGGATTGCTGATCGAGCAGGACAGCGCCGAGGCATTTGAAAAACTTCTGCAATTAAGAAACGTGATGCTGTTGATTGCCATAATATTTACGGGTCTAATAATCATCGGTGTGATGTTTTTATCGAAAAAGATAACGAGCGGTCTTGTTGTTTTGACAAACGCCACGCAAAATCTGCTTAGCGGTGATACACAAGTGCTTGTAGATATCGATTCCAGCGATGAGATCGGACGTCTGTCAAAAAGTTTCAATAAAATGGCCGCCCGCATTAAAACCCTGCTGGGCGATCTGGAACAGCAGGTGGCAGTACAGACGGCAACCAATGAACAACTGCAGCGGGAAATATCCGGACGTGTCCGCATGGAAGAAGCATTGCGGGTAAGTGAAACCAAATTCCGGACAATATATAACAAGACATTTGACGCGATTATGCTTTTGACGGAAAAAGGATTTTTTGACTGCAATCCGAGAACCCTGGAGTTGTTTGGCTTCAAAAGCAAGGAAGATTTCATTAAAGTGCATCCGTCGGAAGTATCGCCGCAATTCCAGCCGGATGGAACGGATTCCCTGACGGCATCGCTTGAGCGGATAAAGGTCGCCTATGCCAGAGGCTTCAACCGTTTCGAATGGATACATAGAAGGACCAGTGGGGAAGATTTCCCTGCTGAAGTGATGCTTTCCGCCATCAAACTTGAGGATGAATTTGTCCTGATAGCGACTGTCCGCGATATTGCCGAACGAAAAAAGGCCGAAGATGCTTTGAAGGAAAGCGAACGCCGCTTCCACGCTATTTTCGATCAGACCTTTCAATTCATCGGCCTGATGAAAATCGACGGAACCCTGATCCAGGCAAACAGGGCGGCGTTGGAATTTTCCAGCATCGAAGAAAGCGAAGTCCTGGGCAAACCCTTTTGGGATGGTCCCTGGTGGAAACATTCAAAAGAACTGAGGCAACAATTGCAGGAAGCCGTGAAGCGAGCAGCAGCGGGCGAATTCACCCGTTTTGATGCAACACATCCGGCATTGGACGGAACGTTGCGAGATGTCGATTTTTCTTTGAAACCGGTATTTGATGAAGAAGGCGGCATTATCTTCTTGATTCCGGAGGGCCGGGATGTGACCGAACTCAGGGATACCCAAAGGGATTTGCATGCGCTGAATGAAGAACTGGAACAACGGGTCATCACTCGTACGGTAGAATTGCAGATAGTCAACAAGGAACTTGAGCAGGCAAAGGAAGCGGCGGAGGCGGCGAGCCGGGTTAAAGGAGAATTCCTGGCCAAGATGAGCCATGAAATCCGGACCCCGATGAATGCGATCATCGGTTTTTCCGGGCTCATGTCAAAGCTGGATATGACGGTCAGGCAGAGAGACTACCTGGATAAAATCGCCTCCTCGGCAAAATCGCTTCTGGGGATCATCGACGACATCCTGGATTTTTCCAAAATAGCGGCGAATAAACTAACCATAGAGTTGATTGAGTTTTGTCTGGATGAAGTCGTCAATTCCGTTACCAACCTGCTTTCCGTGCCGGCTTCCGAAAAAGGGATCAAACTGATCTGCTCCACGACCGGCGATATACCCGATTTAATCAAGGGAGATCCTTTGAGGCTGGGTCAAGTTTTAAATAATCTCGTAGGTAATGCCGTGAAATTCACTGATTCCGGCCATGTCCTTTTGAAAGTGGAACTGGTGGGAAAGGCAACCCATTCCTGCCTGATCCGATTCACGGTCCAGGATACGGGCGTCGGTATGGCCCCTGAACAAACGGCATTGGTATTAGACGCCTTTGTTCAGGCGGAAAGTTCGGTCACCCGCCGCTATGGGGGCACCGGCCTGGGACTGACGATCTCCAGTCATCTGCTCCGGCTTATGGGGAGCGAACTCGAGGTGGAAAGCGAGCCGGGCAAGGGAACCATATTTACATTTACGCTTGAGCTTGGTTATCAGGAAGAAACTGGTTCAGTGAGAAACAGCCTGAGGCATGTTCGTTCCGGAGAAACATTGCCGGAGCTCATAAAAAAGCTGAAAGGCACCCGTATCCTGCTGGTCGAAGATAATCTGCTGAACCAGGAAATTGCCTTTGAGATACTGAAAGAGGCCGGGATAATTGTTGAAACGGCCCTGACCGGCCGTGAGGCGCTGGAGAAATTAAGCGGCCGGAGTTATGACGTGGTGCTGATGGATATAGAAATGCCCGTCATGGGAGGATAC
>JBAZRS010000692.1:0-2963 GCA_041662825.1 Victivallales bacterium
GGCCCAGGTCGACAAGGGCGAACAAAGCCGATATCCGCACAAAATCCATATCATAAGTGTTGGGTGACTGCGGAACCTTTAAAACCATCTTCATGCACAAGTCATTCATCTGCGCCAGCGCCGGCTTGCCCGGGGAGTTTATCCTGGCAATCGACCAGCAGGCGTATGACCTGTTCTCGGCGGGGTATTCTGAATCTGTCTTCTTTATCACGGCAAGAAGTTTTTCGCTGAAAAAGGGATCCGCCGTCCATCCCATGGACTCAATGGCCTGCGATGAAACCGGAACAGACTTGTCTTCGCTTAATTTGGAAATGGTCTCGTAGGACTCCTTCACTTTGAACTTTCCGAGACTTGAAGCGACAGCCTCCCTGACTTCGGCATTTTTGTGTGTGGCCTTTGAAGACACCGCCTTCCAGGATTCGCGATAACCGAGGTTTCCCAGGGCTGTCACGCATCTTCTTGCAAGGTCGGCCTCGCTGTCATCAGCGCTTTCAAGCATTTTGAGGATTGCAGGAGAAAACCTTGTATCCTTCAGCTCCCCGAGAATCGTAACCGCCGCCGCCCTGCTCTCTTTTGAACCCAGGCATTCATCGCCCATCCTTTTCTGAACATCACTGTCAGGGCTGATTTTCACCAGCGAGCGCTCGGCCGCATCCCGGATCTGTTTTGACTTGTCCCCTATCCTTGGGATAAGGGCGTTTACTGAATCAGCACCCTTGTATGAACCAAGGGAAATGCAGGCGAGTTTGCGGACCTCTTCATCTGGATCCGATGAAAGCTTCACAAGAAGAGGCAGTCTTTCCTCGCATGGGGCGGCGGAAGCGACCACTGCCCGGATTGAAATATCCTTTTCTCCGGAAAGCGTTTTCAAAAGCGCATTTCCGCCCTTGTCTCTGGCGGCAAGGGCGGAGGCCAGGGCGAATTTCACCGTGGAATCCTTGTCGGAGAGGATCTTGTTCAGCCGGGGATCCTTGTCGGGTTCCTGGCTTTTGATCACAGCCACCTTCACGGCGCCGGCGCGCTGGCAGGCGTTTTCCGAAAGGAGAAACTTGTCAATATCGGCATCGCGTGAGTTCCTGCACAATTCAACGCCGGATGCGATTTCCGACCAGACGAAGTTCATGACGAATTCCGAAGTCTCCGCCGCAAGCAGCTCATATGCGGGGGGAAGATCTTTTGACGCCTTCATGTACAGGGCGGCCGCAAAGGCCCTCGTGGAAGCGTTCTGGGACTTTAAAAGCCCTTTCAGAAGCGCGGTCTTCTTGCAGTTGCCTACGCCCCTCAGATTATAAAGCGATGCGAGTATGTCCGCCTGCACAATGGGGTTCATCTCGTCCTGGAGAAGCCTCTCCAACGCCTCGATCGCCGCCGGATTGTTTGAAAGGGCAAGGCCGCCGGCTATTTTGGAATGGATCCGCGCATCCCTGGCTTTCACATAATAGTCTGCCTGGAATTTGACTGCCGCATCATCGGCGTAGTACGGCGCCTGGGGCGCTCCGGTATTCAAGTTGTCGAAAGGCGTTTTCTCCCATACGGGCAGCAGGAGGGGGATAAAGACGAACAGCTTTTCAATTTTCATTTCAGTTTCCTGTATTTTTCTAATCTTAATTGCATGAGAACGATCAACGAGAGAATGACCGGAAAAAGGAAAACAAGGAGTTTCCACTCCTCAAGCCGGATGAAAAAATAGAATATGTCCATTCCTGAACATTTCCCGAAAGTGACGGTCACAAAAAGGGCGAGTACAGGCGCAAGCATGAGATAAAGCGCTGAAAACCTGGTTATCCTGGAAAGACGGCTGGTCCAGATCAGATTGTCCTCTTTTGATATTGCATTCACCAGGTTTGAAAGATAGACCAGGAAAACAGACGACATCATGCACAGGAAGAGGAAGTTATACAGGAGGAACGGCCTGTCGGTGTTCCGCAGCCACCAGTGCAGGAAGGGCGAAAGGAGGAGCAGTACGGAGGCTGAGAGGGTGAGGCGCTCCCGCGCTTTGCCATACTGGAAAAGCTTGAATCCGGTTTCCGGAAAACTAAGCACACCCTTGAAAATCAGGATGACAGGTATCAGGTAGGCATATTGTATGAACGGGATCGGGAGGACGTCTGTAATGTATTTGAAGTTCAAAAGGAAGGCGAGCAGGATTATTCCGGCGATGATTGCATCAAGGCCCTTTAAGAATCCATGGGTTCTGAGCGGTTCGCCTGTTTCATGAACGCCGCCGCCCGCATTTATCATTTCAGTGCCGGAAAAATTGTTTTGCCCGTTCGAGTCCAATAGTCCACCTTTATTATTTCACAAGCCGAGTAATTTATCAGAAAATATTGAAATGTATAATGGAATAATATACGTTATCGCTAATTATCTTAATTTACGGGGCAGTTTTCAATGAAATATTTTATCCAGGGCGAAGACGGGAAGGAATACGGGCCGGTCGACGAGGAGACCCTGCGCAAATGGACTGCGTCAGGGAGGGTTGTAGCACACACACCGGTCAGAAATGTCCTTATAAAGAAATGGAACAAGGCGTCCGACCTGGACTTCCTGCTCCCCTCCTTTGCAATTCAGGGTGTCAGGGAGGAGAAGGAAAAGAATTTTTTCAGGAAATTCTCAGATCATCTCGATACAATTTTCGGCGGCGGCAGGAAAAAGCAGGAAGAGCTGACTCCCTGGGCCACGGCCTTTAAGAACAAATACATCCACGAGCCCGCATCTGTCCCCCTGCGCATCGCAGCATTAGCTTTCGACTTCATCATAATAGGGGGATTTTCAATTTTCCTGATGCTGCATTTCCAGGCCTCGTTCACACATCCCCAGAAACCCGACCAGACGGAGACTGCGGCGGCGGCAACAGCACCCCAGCCCGACGGGACCGTCGCCCCTGCGGCTTCTCCAGGCGCAGATGCCACTGCCAAGGCTCAGGATGCCGCCAAGACATCTCCGGAGGCTGCAGCGCCGAC
>JBAZRS010000693.1:0-2962 GCA_041662825.1 Victivallales bacterium
TTCCGGTCGGCTGCGCCCCCGGCATTAGCCCCGCCAGTATGTTCGGCTGCAGGAAGATGATGTAGGACATCGTCATGAAAGTCGTAATGCCCGCCACGACTTCAACCGACAGCATGCTGTTGCGTTCCCGCACTTCGAAAAAAGAAAGGATTTTCTTAATCATTGTTTTACTCCCTATACACTTCTATCATAAAATCAATCATCTTTCAAGCGGGACAGATAACATCTTTGTTTCCTTCATCAAATCATAATAAATTTTTCCAGTTGCTGGAAAAATTTTCAAGCCATGAAGTAATTGCAAGATCAGCTATCCTGTCAGTTTGAAATACCGGATGGCGGGGAGTAAAGTCACGATAATATGGATAACATGATTTCCTTTCTTTTTAATCCCAAAGGGATAAGGTAATAAAGCCTGTGGTTTCAACCACAGGTAAGTCATGCACACATCATCCGTCTTGAAGAGACGGAGTTGTTTTTATGGAGCAACTCAAACAATATGGAGATACTTCGTCCCTTCAGGACGCAATCATTTTGATTATATATCCTATGGTTAAAACCATAGGCTTTATTACTAAACGCCTTCAGCGTTAAATTTAACACAGGCATTTTGATCTAGGAATAAAAATGCAATTTCCTATATGATCAAATTTCAAAGTTCATAGGAAAAGGGGAGATGTAAATGGCATATGATATGACCGGAAAGATAAAGGTGATTCAGGCGGCGCAGACCTTCGGAGCCAAAGGCTTCACTAAACGCGAGTTTGTGGTGACGGTTGCCGAAGGCAAGTATCCCCAGGACATAGTTCTTGAATGCGTGCAGGACAAAGTCAAACTGCTCGACGAGTTCAAGGAAGGGCAGACGGTGACGGTGACTTTTGATATCCGCGGGCGTGAATACAACGGGCGCTATTTCAATAACCTGCAGGCGTGGCGCATAGTTGCCGGGGAGGGCGCCCAACCCGCAGACGATAAAGACCGTCCCCCAGTCCAGTTTGTTGCCGAAGACACCACCGACTATGGCGACGATATCCCGTTTTAATCTTATCGTTGGGTCAAATTCCCCGACCCTTGGGTCGGGGTAGTTCATTTGTTTTTTCAGACCATGAGAAAGTAAATTTTTCCAGGTGCTGGAAAAATTTTCAAGCTTAAATCCTATCAGCTCAAAGAAAACCTTGTCTTCATGATGTTCCCGTATTCGGCGGTTTCCGCTTGTTTTTCCAATATTTCCGAGACGGAGGATTTTTCGCCGGGGAAAAGTCTGTCTCCGGCTATTTCCGCCAGCGGGATCAGGACGAAGAGCCGGTGTTTGGCCTCCCTGTGCGGAACGGTGATTTTGCCGTCCGAATAAATCATGTCCCCGAAAAAGACGATATCCAAATCCAGGGTGCGCGAGGCGTATTTCACATGATTCGCAGGCCGGCCGGTCTCGACTTCAATTTCCATGCAGAGGCTGTGGAGGGAGGCGAGGGAACCGTTCCATTTCCCTGTGGCGGCCGCATTTATGAAATCCGGTGTTCCATTTGCGCAGCCGACGGGTGCGGTCCGGTAGAGCGATGAAATGCGAATTTCGCAAAGGCCGCCCGCCCGGAGCTTTTCCAACGCCCTTCGGAAGGATAGGGGTACGTTTCCGGTGTTGCCTCCCAGGGAAAGAGCCACTTCTGTTTGCATGATTTCATCCCCGCATTTTCTTTTAATCTCCGTTGGGTCTAATTCCCCGACCCTTGGGTCGGCTTTAGGAATTGGAGGTATATTATGGCATGGATGAACACGTTTGCAAACATCACAACAAGAGGCTTTTGCTATACCGTTTGGTTTTTCCGGCGAAGTATATGAGAGAGGTTTTTACGGATGATGTACAGGAGGGTTTGAAGACGACATGCGTAGGCATATCGCACCGGTAAGAGATAATATTTCTGGGAATAGGCATGGAGGAAGATCATGTGCATTTCCAGGTGCAGAGTGTGCCGTCAAAAGTGAAAAAGTGACCATAATCTCCCTCAAGGTCTTTCATCGGCATTTCACTTGAAATAATACCCCCGTGCTGTTATATTATAAGTTTAAAGCGGAGTGAATTATGCCAAAGTGGGTGCATGCCCACTTTTATTTTGTACGGATGTCTTAAAATACATAAGGAGCCACGGGAAATGAACAGTGAACTTTTAGCGACGCTGGATTATATAGAACAGGAGCGGGGGATAAGCAGGGAAGTGCTTATCGACACCATAGAGAAGGCGATACTTTCAGCCTCCAAGAAAAGCATTCACCCGGCAAACGATGTCGAGGTTAAGATTGACCGCGCTTCCGGACTGATCAAGGCCTGGGCGAAGCTCGAGGTCGTGGATGGCAGCCCCACATGCGATCAGATACTCATAGCCGTAGCCAAGGAGCGTTACCCCAACGCGAAACTCGGGGATATCGTAAAGTGGGAAGTGACCCCGAAGAATTTCGGCAGAATCGCGGCCCAGTATGCGAAAAACACAATCATGAACCAGCTCCGCAAAGCCGAGAAGGAAATCGTCCTTGACGAGTTCAAGGACAGGGTCGGCCAGATCGTGAGCGGAGTCGTAAGGCGCTTCGAGGCGGGAAACATAATTGTCGACATGCAGAAGGCGGAAGGGGTTCTGACTCCCAAGGAGAAGATTCCCGGCGAAAGCTATATGCAGGGCGACCGCATCAATGCGCTCCTGAAAAAAATCGATCCTTCCGGGGCCGGACCTAGCCTTATCCTGAGCAGGGTCTCCGACGAACTCATACGCAGGCTTTTCGAGAGGGAGGTTTCAGAGATACACGACGGCATTGTCCAGATCAAGGGGATAGCCCGTGAGGCCGGCTCAAGGACGAAAATAGCCGTTTTCAGTTCGGACGCCCATGTTGACCCCATCGGAGCCTGCGTGGGAATGCGCGGCATGAGGGTCAAAAACATAACCGCCGAGCTTGGCGGGGAGAAAATTGACATCATACG
>JBAZRS010000694.1:0-2955 GCA_041662825.1 Victivallales bacterium
TCAGCGATTACATCGCCGAAGCCAATCCCGAGACCAAGCTTGAATGCATAAGGAGGGAGCAGGCGGAAGGACACATGGTCGCAATGATAGGCGACGGGACCAACGACGCACCGGCGCTTGCCCAGGCGGATGTCGGGGTTGTCATGGCTTCGGGTACGCAGACGGCGCGCGAGGCGGGGAATATGGTAGATCTGGACAGTAATCCGACAAAGCTCTTGGAAATGGTCGAGGTTGGAAAGCAGCTTCTCATGACGAGAGGAACGCTGACCACGTTCTCAATCGCCAACGACGTGGCCAAATATTTTGCAATACTTCCAGCCCTGTTTGTCGGACTCTATGCCGAAAGCGGGGGAACGGGCCCCCTCTCCGCGCTGAACATAATGAAACTGGCGTCTCCGGAAAGTGCCATATTGAGCGCAGTGATATTCAATGCGCTCATAATAGTCGCCCTCATCCCCCTTGCCCTGAGAGGTGTGAAATATGAACCTGCGGGCGCGGAAACCCTCTTGCAGAAGAATCTTCTGATTTACGGGGTCGGAGGGATTATCGCACCGTTCATAGGCATAAAATTAATTGACATGGCGATTAACGCGTTTCGCCTTATATAAATGAGGAAACTAAATCATGAAGATGTCAAAGACAGCAATGGTTGCACTGACGTACCTTTTTTTCATTACGTTTGTCACGGGGCTGCTATATCCGCTGGCGGTCACGTTGGCGGCGAATCTTTTTTTTCCGGCGCAGTCGAAGGGCAGCCTGATAGTCAGGGGAAATGAAGTCAGGGGGTCGATTTTGATCGGGCAGGAATTCAAATCGGACAAATTTCTCCATGGACGTCCGTCCTGTTCGTCATACGACACAATGGCTTCCGGGGCTTCGAATTTAAGCGTGAGCAGCGCTGCATTGAAGGCCGCAGTGGACAAGCGCAGTGAGGAATGGCAGAAAACATATGGATCAGGCAGTGTTCCGGAAGAAATGCTTTATGCGTCTGCAAGCGGCCTTGATCCGGAAATAAGTCCGGAAGCTGCACTTGTCCAGGTTGAACGCATTTCAAAGGCAAGGGGATACGATGAGAAGCAAAAATCTCAGTTGAAGGAGTATATTAGGGAAAAGGCGGATGCAAAGGGCTTCGCCGGACTGCATATGCCTAGTATAAACGTGGTCGAACTGAATCTGATGCTGGAAGAAAATGTCCGGCATAGCGTAGATTGAATTCACAGACAACAGGTGCTGAAATGGATTACGAGAAACGGCCGGATCCTGATGAGCTGCTCTCGAAAATCATGAAAAGGCCCTCAGCCCGGGGGCGATTCAAGATTTTCTTCGGGATGTCCCCTGGTGTCGGTAAAACATACTCCATGCTCAGGGAAGCAAGGGTGCTTCTCGGGCGCGATGAAGATGTTGTCATAGGATGGATGGAATCTCATGGGAGGAAGGAGACCGACGAACTTGCCGAAGGCATTGAGAGAATACCTGCGAAAATTGTTGAATACCGCGGTATCAGGCTTTCAGAAATAGATCTGGACGCCATTCTGGCCAGGAAACCCTCCATTGCGCTGATAGACGAGCTTGCCCACTCGAACGCCCCGGGAATGAAGCATCCGAAGAGATACCAGGACATCCAGGATATGCTGGGAGCAGGAATAAGCGTCTACACAACCGTTAACATTCAGCATCTTGAGACCATTGCAGATGTCGTAGAGGAACTGGCTGGCATAAGGATACATGAGAGGATACCGGATGCGGTTTTCGACCAGGCGGACGATATTCAGCTGATAGATATTCCTCCTGAAGAACTGATAACCAGACTTGAGGAGGGAAAGGTATATATCGGAGACAAGTCCCGCGAGGCGATTGAGAATTTCTTCAGGAGGGAGAATCTTGCCGTACTGAGGGAACTCTCGCTCCGCCATGCATCACAGCTGGCCAGCCATCAGCTCACAAATCTCCTTCGTGGAGACGGCAGTGCGATGCCGTCGACTACTGTTCAGAATGTGCTGGTGGCGGTGAGCTGGAGCCCCAACAGCGAATATCTGATAAGATGGGCTCGCCGCTTCACATTTAACATGAAGGCGAACTGGATCTGCATCCACGTCGAGACAGGCGTCCAGATGTCCGAATACGCCAAGGACTGTCTGACAAAAAACCTTACGCTTGCCCGGAACCTCGGAGCTACTGTGGTCAGCGTGCCCGAAGAGGATGCCGTCAACGGAATACTTGAATATGCTTCAAAGAACAACGTCTCGACCATCATCATAGGGAAAAGCTGTGCAAGCATGACGGGAAGACTATTCTTTAGGGATACCATGTCTGAGAGGATAATAAGGGAATCCGGAAAGATCTCAGTGGTGACCGTCCAGGAGAAAACATCACGCGGTGACTTCAGAATTCATCTGAAAAATAAATTTGAGGGGTCGCGCTTATGGCAGTACGGGTTCGCCCTGGTCGCAGTAAGCCTCATAACGGCGCTGAATTTTCTTGTTGTGCAGTTTGCCGGATACTGGTCCGCCTCGATATTCTATCTTGCGACAATAAGCCTTCTGGCGCTTATTCTTGAGCCGCGTCCTGTCTTTACTGCTGCCTGCCTCTCCGCCATTTGCTGGAACTTTTTCTTCATTCCGCCGCAATACACATTCGCGATAAGCAAGTTTGAGGATATCCTGATGTTCTGCCTTTATTTCCTCATTGCCCTGACTTCAGGATGGATGACAAGCAAACTCAAGACAAATGAGAGGATGCTAAAGGTGAGGGAGCAGAGGATGTCTCTCATTAACGAACTCTCATCCGCGCTTGAGCGGGTGAACGGAGCCAGGAATGCAGTCATGGTCGGCGTTGAATATGTTTCAAGGGCTTTCAAGGCAAGTTCAGTCGTGTTCCTGAAGACGAACGACGATGACAGCCTCTGTGAAACTCCAGTGAACCAGGAAGGTTACAAGCCCAACGAGAAGGAGCTAT
>JBAZRS010000695.1:0-2953 GCA_041662825.1 Victivallales bacterium
CTTATCCCTCCGGGATAGAGAGAAAATTAATGTAAGAAGAATGGAAATAACAGAATTACTAAATGTCATGAAAAATCCTGTTATCCTGTCGAAATATCTTAAATCCCGGCGAAGCCGGTTAAGTCCAAAAATCAAAAACACGGAAAGAAAATGATAAATGAGTAAACTAGAAGAACTGAACCTCAAATACTCCATCCCCGGGAAAGTTGAATTCGTAGCCGGGAAGTCCGGTTTCATCAATGCAGTTGTCAGAAACGGTTCATCCGAATGCATTGTAAGCCTTTACGGCGGACATGTCATGAGTTACAAGCCTGAGGGGAAAGACGACCTGCTGTGGATGAGCAAATTCAGCTATTTCGAGGAGGGCAAACCGATCCGAGGCGGAATTCCCGTCTGCTGGCCATGGTTCGGTGGTCATCCATCAGGACCGGAAATGCCGTCACACGGTTTTGCGCGAATATCGCATTGGAACGTAAAATCCGTTTCCGGCGGGGAAAATTTTACTGAACTTGTTCTTCTGCTGACGGACAAGGATCTTTCCGACAAAAGATTCAAGACGCAGCCCTTTGAACTTGAACTCTCCGTAAAATGCGGGAAAAAACTCGAAGTCGAACTCAGCACTTTGAATGCCGGCAAAACTGATTTTAAATTGACCGAAGCGCTTCATTCCTACTTTTCAGTATCTGACATAAGGAAAGTTTCCATCTCTGGTCTTGACGGGGCGGGGTATGTCGAAACCGCTGGCGGCATAAGGGAAAACAGGATTCAGTCTGGAAATATTCTTTTCAGCTCTGAAGTGGACAGGGTCTACTCCGGCTCTGTCTGCGACTGTCTTATCTCCGACTCGGGACTGAGGAGGAAGATCAGAATATCCAAGGAGGGAAGCAGGACAACAGTTGTCTGGAACCCGTGGATTGCGAAATCCGCAAAAATGCCCGACTACGGGGACAACGAATACCCGGAAATGGTCTGTGTCGAGACTGCAAACGCCGCTTCCGACAGCATCACTGTCGCCCCAGGCAAAATCCACAGGATGAAGACGGTCATATCTTCTGAAGTCCTGTAATTCACATTCAATGTAAAATTTTCCCGTGCGGGAAAATTTAAAGTGTTACTTGCAGCAGGAACAGCCGACAAACGCATTCACTTTGTCATTGATGGTCTTGATTGATTCGGGAACGCTGAGGACGTCGCATTCGCTGCCGAGAATGAATGGATGCTCCGCTTCTTTCATTTTCCTGATGAGCTCACGGGAGAGGGCTGTGACCTGGTCCTTGGTGATTTTCTCATCGGAATAAAAATGCTTTGAAGGAAGATTCCCGTAAAGCACTGTTGTCTTAGGCACAATCTTGGCGTCCTCCCAGAGTTTTCGCGAGCTTCCGAGGCTCAGCATTGCGGGATCGAGTTTGACAAATTTTTCAATCATGAAATCCATCAGTTCCCCGCAGTCATGGAAAATCAGATCGGCATTGTGCTTGTCGAGAAGCTCCTTTATCCTGAACGCATAGTCCATGATGCAGCGGTCAAACACGTCAGAACCCTCTTCGACCTGTGTGGGTGAGATGTAGACCTTGTTTGCGGCGGGCTCGCACATGATTATCGCCTTTGCCCCGGCTTCAAGCTGCATGGTTATGTATCTCTGGATGATCATGGATGCAAGCTCAAGTGTTTTTTTCACGGTCGCCACGCTTTCCTCCTCGTCCGGTTCTATGCCCATACCTAACATGTAAACGGAGGTTATGGGATCGGTCATAAGCTTTGTCATCAGCGAAAATGTCCCGATGCACATGCCGACAGGGACGAGGTCAGTCTTATCGGAGATGTATCTGACTGCGTCGCATGTCGCCTGGATGCGTGGCAATGTGCGGTGAGGCAGTTCCTTTTTCACTTTTTCAAACATCTCGTCTGTCGGACATGCCTCGAAATGATAAGTGTCCACCTTGTCCAGGGGGATTCCGAGGATGTCAAGGAGAAGCGCCTTTTCAAGCTTCAAATCCATCAGCGGAAATGCGAAGGGCGTGTGATAACGTCTGGAAGCCTCTTCCACCGCTTTGCCAAGAAGAACGCCGTCAAGCATGACTTTCTTGGGATCCTGCTTTTCGTGAACTATCAGGTCCGTTCCTATTGGAAACGCAGCCCCTGATTCGGCAAGATCCAGATAAAATTTCCTATTCATAAGTAATCTCCTGTATTTTTGTTATGGACATAATATTACCAACAATATCGGGGCATTGCTTGTAATAAGGTTTATAATATTGGTAATATTATGCAATATTGGAGGTGTTTTCAATTAGAATAAGGATAAGGGTATAGCTGTCAAGCGAAAGCAGCGGACAGGATTGTATTTTAACACGTTTGCGCCTTTTGCGCCTCTTGCGTTAAGAATATTAACGCTAAAGACGCAATAGTCGCTACAGCTAAAAAGAGATTATGCTCCGGCGAAGCCGGTTAATTCATTTTCTTGAGAACCCGCAGATATTCGAGATACTTCAGGCAGATTTCATCGCTGACATTTGCCGGGATGTGGTTTCCGACGGCCCAGATCAGTCCTCTGCATTTTTTCGAGAGCTCGAATGTTGCGTCCATTTCCGCCTTCACCTGTTCCCAGGTTTCAAACGTCATTGTCCTGCAGTCGCATTTGCTCCCGACGATGCAATGTGTTTTACCGAATCTTTCAACGACATAGTCAAAATTGTTTGTGGGTTCGAAAATGAATCCGTCAGCTCCGCATTCGGCAAGATCCTCCATGAACATGTCGAAAGTTCCGTCGGAGCAGAAGAGCACTTTTTTACCGGCTTTTTTCAGGGGCTTCCACAGTTCCTTGTAGATCGGGAAGATCACACCTCTGTAAAACTCTGGGCTTATGAATGGGCCTGACGTCCACACCATGTCGTCGTGCTGGATATACGCATCAATTGAAGTCTCAGCCCACGCTTTTGCCTGGTGCATGGTG
>JBAZRS010000696.1:0-2949 GCA_041662825.1 Victivallales bacterium
TCCTGGCGGAATAGGAAGGGCCAGCGGGACACACTGCGTGAGTTTTATTTAAGGTATGTGAATTTCAAGGTTATCGATATTCTAAATTCAGTTTTTTGCGAATTGCGAAATTCGCACTTGGAGTGCGGCAATTCATTGCCGCCATTAACTGCGGAATTTATTCCGCCCCAGAAGCAAGGTGATTCCGCGAAATTAATTTCGCGAAACAAGGCGGTAACAAGTTCCCGCACTCCAGGGATGCTTCGCATCAAGAAAAAAAGTTGCGGTCTTTGGCCGCCTGATTTGGAAATGACTTTCTAAAAAACAGTAGGAGTTTGAGCAAATGCAGGTCAGGGATTTCGGTTTCAAGTTTCTTGGAAAACTGGGAAACAAGAAGAGTACTCAGATTGAATCATCGCGTCTGGGCATCGGATTTGAGACGCTCGATAGAGACATGTGGAATGTCGAACATGCCTGGCCGGTTCTCGAAGACCTGGGCGTGAAATGGGCCAGAGTCCAGAGCGGTTGGGCGAAAACCGAAAAAGAGAGGGGCGTCTATAATTTTTCCTGGCTTGACGTGATTGTTGACAAACTGCTTGAGCGCGGTGTTCAACCATGGCTGAGCGTCAGCTATGGGAATCCGTTTTACACTCCTAACGCTACTGCTGATGCTGCGGGCTTTCCGCCCATTTACACGGAAGTCGAAAGACAGGGATGGACAAATTATGTCAGAGCCCTGACCGAACATTTCCGCAGCCGTGTCACGCATTATGAGATTTGGAATGAACCTGACTGCAGTGGTTTCTTCAAGCCCAAGCCGGAGCCTGCGTTATATGCGGATTTGGTTAAACTTACTGTCACGACGATCAAGGCTTTTCAGCCGGACGCCTTCATTGTCGGCGGCGCATTCGGCCGGGCAATGCATCCCGGCGGGCTCACGTTTATGGAAAGCTGTTTCAGGCACGGAATGGCCGATTTTTGTGATGCCATCAGTTATCATGGCTACAAGGTCATGCCGGAACAGTACATCGAACAGGAGTTTCCTGCGTTTATAAAATTGATAAAAAAATATAAACCCAGCCTTCAGTATTGGCAGGGTGAGACCGGATGTCCTTCGAAGAATTCCCCCGGCTGCACAATGGCGTTAAGCGATATGAATGTAAGCGAGGAAATCCAGGTGCGCTGGCAGATACGGCGTATCCTGCTGGAGCTCGGTCTTGGGGCGAGCCTGATCAACTATTTCACCATGGGGGATTTTTCAAAATACCTTCTAGGCGGCGATTTGGGATTCACTTCTCACAAAGGCATTCTCCGGATGGAGGATGGTTCACCCAAAGCATCCTACTATTCACTGCAGGGTCTTGCCGGACTTCTTCACAATCCAGTGGAGCCGGCAGACGGTCGTACTTCCTTCCGGATGCAGACCGGAGATGACGACAACAGCATCACACGCGACCAGGCGGCCGCAGCCTATCAGGTCAATCTCCTCAGGGGAGATGTGCCGGTACATGCCTGGTGGCTGAGGGAGGAAGTCGATAAGGACAGTGTGTGGAAAAGCATAACCATGTATTACTGGCTTGACGAAAGTGTCCGTCTGCCCAATCCGGTGCTGATAGACCCGGCATCGCAGGAGGTTTACGAACTGTCATTGAAAGTGAATTACGGCATGGATGAATTCGCCAATCTGCCGATTTCGAATTCGCCGATGCTGCTGACAGACCGGTCGATAGTAAATATCAGGAGTTGATTTTTCTTGTAAGATTACATATGAGAAGTTTAGTTGAAGATGCAGCGATGATAAGTTTGCTTTATAGGTAACTCGGGCAATCTGCCCGAGAAGACTGCGGGGTGATACACGAATGCCGCTTATATAAGACACTTCTTGAGGTAGCGCGGGTCTATCTGACCCGCGTCTCTCGGGTCAGATAGACCCGAGTTACTTCTGATGAGAATCTTATTTAAGCGCCATTTGAGTGATGCTCTGTGCCTTTTGCATAATCTTAGTGACATTAAAATTTGGGAGATGTTAAATGAAAAAGTTTCTTATGACTGCGGTGGTATTCGCCGCGGTCTCCACAACACAGGCCCAGGATGCAAAACCGACCTGGGAACTCGGGAAGAATAACATTGACCCGGCGACGATTAAAGGAAAAATCGAATTGGTTGATGGCGTGCTCAAACTCGACGGCACGAATTCGTTTGCGATTCCTGCGACTGCGTTAGGCGCTCAGAACGACTATACGATAGAGTTTGAAGTGAAAAAATCGCCCGATGCAAAAGGCAACATCTTCCTGATTTCAAACACCGACGACAAAAACAAGACCGGTTTGGGGGTGAAGTATTGTCCTCCCTCCTACAATGCGGGCCTGCTCATGGTCAACGGATATCAGGCTGTGGAGCAGAGGGGGTTTCTTGATGACAAGTTCAACAAGGTTACACTGGTGGCGAAAGACAAAAAGCTCACGCTGTTCAGGAACGGACTCATACTTGCGATGACCGATGCGGTTAAGCCAAGCGCCCTCCCGCTCTCCTTTGGCGAAATACTGAAAGAGGCATGCGCCCCTTACGAACTGCGCAACATAAAGATCTATGACACCTCGCTCTTCCCGACCGGCTTCGATCAGAGCGCCGAGAGGATGCGCTATTGCAGCGGTCCCGGCTACGCCATGCAGCGCGTGGACATCAAGGATCCTGCGCTCCCGCGGATACTCGTGGTGGGCGACTCCATCTCGATGGGATATCGCAGCTTCATAACGGAACATTTCAAGGGCAGGGCCTATGTCGACTACTGGGTGGGTGGCGGCTGGTTCGAATACGATATCAAAGGGGATGATTTTCCAGCCTTGCGCACATGGGACGGTGTCCTTTCCAACGGACCCTACGATGTCATCTCCTGGAACGCCATGACGCTTCACATGTGGAACGGCGCGCCGGGAAGATGCTCTGAGGCGAACTATCCCGCCAATATGA
>JBAZRS010000697.1:0-2945 GCA_041662825.1 Victivallales bacterium
GATGCCCAGGTCAAAGGCGACAGGATTGTCCAGGAGGATTTCAAAAAACTCAAGAAGGCGGTGGCGCGGCGTTATTCCGATACCGGATATGTTCCCTACAAGGATGTTTCCGGCAACCAGGTCCGCAAGGGTTCACCGACTTCGCTGAACTGCCTGCTCAAGGAAGAAGACCGCAGCGGGGCCAGGATTCCAAAGTGGAAAGGGCCGTACCTCGATTCCAACCTTAAGGATCCCTTTGGCGGAAAGTATGGCGCATATCTCAGGAAAACCCCGGGCGGCGAACATCTTGTGCTGTATTCGCTCGGCATCGACAAAATGCCGTCCGACGACGATGTTGAGTCACTCTACAAGATGCAGGATCTCCAGAATGACGCGAAGGCGGAACAGGGAAGCGCAAAATAGTCATCTCGCAGGATGACGGATGGATGGATTGTTGGATGGATGGATGACTGGGTGGAATTCAATGGAACACCCAAAATACAAAAATGTTAGTTAGAGCCTGCTCGAAAAGGTATAAGGAAAACACCCCTCGCGGGGTTAACTACAAACAAAGAATAATGAATTTGAGGCGAATTAGTTTGTAGTCAAGCTCGCAAGAGCTGTTCCAGGAAACTTTTTCGAGCAATGTCCAGTTACGTAATTCAAAGCACAAAGCACTAAATAAATCCGAAATTAGAAGTTTTAGAATTTCGAACATTTGAATTTTATGCTTTATTGTTTCGGATTTCGACCTGTCCGCCATAGCTTCTTAGCGACGGCGGATATTCGGATTTCTAGTTTGGATTGTGGGTCAAGCATACCTAAATACGCAATAATCCATCAATCCATTAATCCATGGGACGATACTGCAAATGATAGTCAAGAGGGATTCCAGCAAAGAGATCATCGTCAACTGCATCATTTGCGTGATCGCCGGAATCATATTGATTGGAATGTGCCACTTCCGAATTCTGGGGGCTCTTGACGACCGGATCTACGATGCTTTCCTGGGATATTCGGCAGGCGGCCCTGTCGAAGCGGAAAATACGGGCATTGTCATTGTGACGATCGACGAGGAATCTCTGGCGGAAGTCGGAAAGCGGTGGCCTTGGGACCGCCGCCTTTTTGCGGCGGTTATAGACCGCATTTCGGAGGCGGGAGCCAAGGCGGTCGGAGTTGACCTGTTGTTTATTGAGGGCTCGGTTGATGCGGAATCCGACCTGTTGCTGGCCGAGGCGATGAAAAGAGCCGGCAACGTGGTCATCGCATCAAAGCTGGAGTATCTAAACCGCAGATTTGCCGCCGACAGCATTAGTTTCAGCGGGAGCCGTCTGGTATTGCCCCAGCCCGTCTTCAGGTCGGTCTCCAGCACGGGAATAGTCAATCTGGAATACGGTTCCGGCTCGATCATCAGGCAGTTCAGGCCGTTTTACCGGCATCAAGATGAAAACTGTCCCTCCTTTGCGGTGGAGATATACAACAACGCATTCGGCAAACTGCCCGACCTTTCGGATCCGGGCAAAGGATTCATCTACTATTTCGGCGCGCCCGGCGCATTTCCCTCAGTACCCATTTACCAGGTCTTGAACGGCTTCGCCAAAAAGGAGCTGTTCAAGAATAAAATCGTGCTGATCGGCGCCACTTTCAGCGACTCCCATGATTTTTTTGCAACTCCGCTTTCCGCTTCGGCGCACCCGTCGCCGGGAATTGAAGTACAGGCCAATATCCTGGGAACGCTTGTGAAAAAGAGCAGCATTGAAAATATGTCGCAACTGCCGCAGACGATCATGATACTGACACTGGTGTGCATTGCCGGATATCTTGCGATGTTCAGGTCGGCCTATTTCCTCGGGGCGGTTTTCGCCATCTCCAGCACCCTGATAATCAGCCTGAGCGTCTGGCTTATCTACAAATACGAGATTGTCATGGATGTCAGCTATCCGCTGGCCGCCATTCCCCTGACATTTTTCATGGTGTCCCTGCGCATGCGCAAGACGCTGGTGCTTGAAACCAAGATCGGGCCGTATATCCTGCATGAGGAACTCGGTCGCGGCGGCATGGCGGTGGTGTACCGCGCCACACATCCGCAGACGGGAGAGGTGGTCGCCCTGAAGCAGATGCTGCCGCAATTTGCTGCGGACGAACAATCTCTCACCCGGTTTCTCATGGAGCCGGAACTGCTGCGTGAACTCGACCATCCGAACATCATAAGGATCATAGATGCCGGAGATATCAACAAGTGCCCATATTACGCCATGGAGCTTATTACAGGCCCTTCCCTGGACAATGTGATGAAGGAAAAGGGGCGGCTTTCCAATACAGAGGTGAGGCAGATTGGCGGAGCGGTTGCCAGGGCCCTTGCCAAGGCGCATGAAGCCGGGGTCATTCACCGCGATATAAAGCCCAGCAACGTGATGCTCACCAATACGGGAATTCCCAAGCTCACCGACTTCGGCATCGCAAAACGGCTCGATTCTGCGCATCTTACGATGACCGGCATGATAGTCGGAACTCCCGCCTACCTTGCCCCTGAAACGTGCGAAGGTGAAAACGCCGGCGCCCTGTCGGATATTTACAGCTTCGGCGCCACCCTTTATGCGATGCTTTGCGGCAGACCCCCGTTTAGCGGCGACAACATCCATGCCGTAATGAACCAGGTCGTCAACAAGATTCCGCCCGATATCCGCACGCTTTGCGGCACAGTAGAAGACGAATTGTCCGCCCTTATCATGCGCTGTCTTGAAAAAGATCCGGCAAAACGCCCGGGAAGCATGATCGAAGTGGCGAGAATTCTTGACCCTTATTACACCGACATAGCATTGAAAGCCACTGCAGTCAGACATGCGATGCCTATATTTGACGATGATAAGACAACGGTGGCGAATGCAATTAATTTAGAAGATAAAACAGTTTTTGTGAAGAATGACCCGGACAGGACTGCAGTTATGCCGAGTGACCGAGTGACC
>JBAZRS010000698.1:0-2935 GCA_041662825.1 Victivallales bacterium
CAGAGGATGAACGGGTAGCAGAAGTAATTGATGTTTCGCTGACAAATTATTCAGATCAGGGACATGACTTCCGGGATCCGCTTGCGATGATCAGGCATGAGGTATCCGAGGACTCCTTCGAGTCCAGCCGAAAACTGAACCGAGCCCTGATCACGGCAAGATCTGTTGAAAACAGCGTCATGCGCAACAAATTCACCATGCGTGCAATACGACTTAATTTGGCACGGAGCAGCTATTCGGCTAAGTTAGAACTTATTGTCAATGAAACAGTAGTCTCCATGCGCCAGCTACTTCACAAACCAAAGGAAATTCACATCCTGGATTCCCTGCGCACCCGGCTTTCGGAATTGAAAAAAATGCGGAAGGAACTGGCGGTAAACATTAGCGAATTTGATGAAATATGGAAATCGGAAAGAGAAACAATTCCAATGAGGCATCATGCAGGATTACTTGCAAAGGCGCCGGAAAAACTTGACGCTTTCATTAAGACAATAGAAGCATTCATTAAATACCCACTCCGAAAGCCGGTCCAACTTGGCAACTACTGGGTTGCCATCGAGTACGCAGAAATTGACGCAAACTACCGCAGTGTGCTGATTGAAGGTTCTGACGACGGACGGAAATGGGCTCACCTTGTGTCGACACGTGACTGCGGATCAAATGCATACCGGGAAGTTGCGCCATTGAAAATCAAAAAACCGGTTCGCTTCCTTAGGTTGACGGTCTCCAGGGTTGGCGCATCAGCCATAAAAAATGTCCGCATCATCGGCTGGAAAGACGAATGGTTCCCCTCAAGGGTCGTTGCCTCGGCAGGGAAAGTGATGTGGCCCGAACATCTTCTGTACGACGACAGCCGCGCTTCGATCATGGGAGAGGCCGGCACTTGGCTGGCATATCACCATCCGGAAATGTCTGCGGGAAAAAGCTCGGTCGAACTCGAGATGAAACCGTATGTGCAATATCCGGGTCAAATCAAATAGAAGAGTTTAATCATGAACAAACGCCCTAACGTTGTATTCCTTTTCACCGACGACCAGCGATTCGACGCCCTTGGTTGCGCCGGTAATCCTGTTGTGCTAACTCCGCACATGGACGCACTGGCACGGCGCGGCGTATCGTTCTCGCACGCCTGTATTCCCGGCGGCACCAGCGCAGCAGTTTGCATGCCCAGCCGGGCAATGCTCAACACCGGACGCACGCTGTTCCACATCAGCGGAACCGGCGAGGAAATCAACCCCGAACACACTACCTTGGGGGAGGCTTTCGGAACTGCCGGTTATCACACCTTTGCCGCCGGCAAGTGGCACAACGGCACCGCCGCATTTAAGCGCAGCTTCAATGATGGAGCAGAAATCTTCTTTGGCGGCATGGCAGACCACTGGAATGTCCCGGTCTTCGATTTTGATCCCTCAGGCAAATATGACAAGCGTTGCCTATATGTGGAGAATCCGTTTGGAAGCAACACCACCAAGGAACGCTGCTGCGATCATATTCACGCCGGACGGCACAGTACCGATATTATCAGCGATGCCGGCGTCCGCTTCCTGCGCGACTACCGGGGTGACGACCCTTATTTCATGTACCTAGCCTTCCTCGCACCCCACGATCCGCGCACCATGCCGCGCGAGTTCCTGGAAATGTACAGGCCTGAAGATATTCCCATACCCCCAAATTTCCTCGAAGCTCACCCGTTCGACAACGGTGAGTTGAGCGTACGAGACGAGATGCTTGCCGGATTCCCGCGCAAACCGGAGGAGATCCGCCGTCATCTCGCCGACTACTATGCCATGATCACACATCTCGACGACCGCATTGGCCGCGTTGTCGCAGCAGTGGAGGCCCGCGGAGAGATGGACAACACCGTGTTCGTGTTGTGCGGTGACAACGGACTGGCTCTAGGTCAGCACGGCCTCATGGGAAAGCAGAGCCTGTACGAACACAGCATCCGGGTGCCCCTTATGTTTGCCGGTCCGGGCGTTCCCTGCGAAATTCGCAGTTCGGCACAGGCATATCTGCTCGACATTTTCCCCACTCTTTGTTCGCTCTGCGATGTGCCTGTACCGCCTTCCGTAGAGGGGATAGATCTCAGTTCGGCCATGAAATCTGACGGCTCCGGAGGCCGAGAGACGATGTACCTGGCCTACACGGACAAGCACCGCGGTATACGCACCGGCAAATGGAAATTTATTGAATATGTGGTCGCCGGTCGGCACAGCATGACGCAACTTTTCGATTTGCACAAGGATCCGTGGGAGACACGCAACCTCGCAGCGGATTCCGCATACGCCGACACTTTGCTGGAACTTCGCCGCGAACTCCACAGTCTCCGTGACGCCTGGCAAGACAAAGAAACCGTTTGGGGTAAAACCTTCTGGGAAGGATACAATAACTGAACGGTTTCTGTACTTTCGTCCTCTGCCCGTAGTGAGTCAGTTTTTATAATCGTATGTAGTCGGACTGAGAAAAATTCAATTTGAGTAACTCGGGTCTATCTGACCCGAGAGACGCGGGTCAGATAGACCCGCGCTACCTAACTCGGAACAACCTAATCATGAAAACTGACACATTCCCTCTGATCTATCCTTTTGTCCTGTGGGAAAAGAGCGGTTTTGCCAGTGAAACTGACATCAGTAAAAGCAGAACTGCAGCGGAAATATGCTCATACAGGGTTGCTCCGGGTGCGTTGTGACACGCTTCGGAGAGAGCTCCGGAAGTCAGCACATTGATGTTGTCCAAAAGAAGACCGAAGGCAAGCGCCGAAACCATCAGGGTTCCGAGATAGATCAGGGCTGAGCGCCTGCCAATGAGATCCCATACAATTGCAATCGCAGCAGCATTCGTTGCGGGACCTGTCATGAGAAAAACAAAAACAGCTCCCGGCGACACCCCTTTTGCAATCAGAACGGCGGCTATCGGAACAGAAGCGGTCGCGCAT
>JBAZRS010000699.1:0-2933 GCA_041662825.1 Victivallales bacterium
GTCGGAAAACTACGCCGTGGCAAGCCACTGACCGCCGCCCACTGATTACCGACCACTGATTACCGACCCCTGATTACCGACCCCTGATTACCGACCCCTGATTACCGACCACCGATTACTGTGTTTTTCAGAGGGTTTCATCACCGAGAGAGGAAATGCTCAGGCTGACGTGCTTGACGCCCACGAGGGACTTGAGTTTCGAGGCGAGCTCTTCTATCCTTGACGCCTTGCCTTTTGCGGCTATTATCTCGAGGCAGTTGTGGTGTGTGAGGTGAATGTGCTGGGTGGAGATTACGAGTTCCTGGAAATCGTGCTGGATATCGAGCATTTTGCTTACGAGTTCGCGCTTGTGGTGGTTATAGGTCATCACAATCACGCCTGCGACGATTCCGCCTTCTGTCCATTGCCTTTTCACGAGTTCATTGCGGATCAGGTCGCGGATCGCCTCGGAGCGGTTCTGGTAGTTCTGTTCTCTGATATGGCCGTCAAACGCATCAATCAGCGTTTTCTCCAGCGATACTCCAAAGCGGTATAGTTTGCTCATATCCAAGAATCCAATATCGGATATTCGTTCATTTCTTCCTGAAAATGATTCTTCCTTTAGTAAGATCATAAGGGGACATCTCGACCATAACCGAATCGCCGGGAAGTATGCGTATGAAATTGAGACGCATTTTCCCGCTGATGTGGGCAAGGATGACATGTCCGCCTTCCAGTTCGACTTTGAACATCGTGTTGGGCAGAAGCTCTTTTACTTTTCCTTCGACTGAAATTACGTCTACTTTAGCCAAGTTAAAATCTCCGGTTCTGATTTTGTTATTAACACCATATGCTCGAAATGAGCGGATAATCTACCATCACTTGACCGAACTGTCCAGCCGTCCGGATCAGTTATCACCCTGGAAGTCCCGAGATTGAGCATGGGCTCTATCGCCAGAACCATCCCCGGACGGAGCTGCGGGCCCCTGTTCGCGGTCACATAATTCGGAATTTCCGGCGGGTCGTGGAGACACGCCCCGCAGCCGTGCCCGCAATATTCCCTGACTATTCCCAGCTTTGCGGATCTCGCAACTTTCTCAACCGCTTCGCTGATGTTCCTGATGTAATTTCCGGGAAGCGCAGCCCTTATTCCTTCCGCAAGCGCCTTCTCCGTGAAGGTCAGAAGGCGCTAGGTGTCGGGATCATTTGTTCCGCCTAGGACAAAGCTCGTGGCCGTATCCCCTATGAAACCCCCGACATTCACGCCGATGTCGAGACTGAGCAGATCGCCTTCCTTTACAAATCTGTCGGCCCTTCCGATTCCGTGCACTACTTCATCATTCAGAGAGATGCATATGATGCCGGTATATCCCCTGTAGCCGAGGAAAGCGCTCACGCCGCCCATGGAATGTATGAAAGTGCCTGCGATATTGTCAATTTCCTTCGTCGACATTCCGGGCCTGACCATCGAAGGCAGGCGTTCGCGAACCTGCGCTGCCGCCTGCGCCGCCCTGCGGATCCCGCAAACGTCCGCATCGCTGTAAACTACATAATCCCTCTTGTCGCCCATCAGAACTCCCAACATCGAACATCGAACATCGAACATCGAACATCGAACATCGAACATCGAAGTCAGTTAATTAAATTCGAAGTTCAAAGTTGGACGTTGAATGTTGGACGTTCATCTTTTTGAATCAGGCCAGAACCTTGAGGAGTTCCGGATACGATTTGTCTTTCGACTGCTCGGCATTGATTGTGGCAAGCAGCATCTTGTTCTTATAGTACGGGACAAGCGGGGCTGTCTGCACATTGTAGATCTTGAGGCGGTCCTTTGCCGTTTCAAGCGAGTCGTCGGGCCTCTGGTAAAGTTCGACTCCGCACTTGTCGCACATTCCCTTGGTCTTCGGAGGGCTGAAAACAGTATTGAAATTGGTGTTGCATTTCCTGCAGAGCAGACGGGCCGTGAGCCTCTTTATGAGAATCTCCTCGGTAGCATCAAAAAAGACGACCTTGTCCAGTTTGATTCCGTTCTTGGCCATTACTTTTTCCAGGAGATCCGCCTGCGTAATCGTCCTGGGAAAACCGTCGAGCACGAAACCGTTCTGGCAGTCCTTCTCCTGAAGCCTTTTCCCGACCATGTCCGCTACAAGGTCGTCGGGAACAAGCCCGCCGGACGTCACATACGAGTTGGCCTTCTTGCCCAGCTCGGTGCCGTTTTTGATTTCACTCCTGAGAATGTCGCCCGTGGAAATATGGGCGAGTTTCATTTCCTGGCAGAGAATCTGAGCAAGTGTTCCTTTGCCCGCGCCGGGCGCGCCGAGAAAGACGAGATTGCGTTTATTGATCACAATGAGCCTCCAGTTAGTTAGTATTTTCGATTTCAGATTTCAGATTTTTGATTTGGAAACCGGGCGCAATGCGCATTTCCAGTTTCACATTCACAAAACCGAGCCATAATCTAACGTGCGCTTCGGTTTCTTCAATCTGATTACGGCGAATAAAGGGAAGGTTAAATTTTCCTTTTCGGGCATTTGCACTATATTTAAAACAATTGAGCCTTCAATAATCCAAAAGAGATAAGACATGAATATCGATTTTGACGCCGGAAAACTCATACAGATATTCGGAAGCATGGAGTCGCTTGATGTGATCGCAGGTCAAATCGGCGCATCGGAGGGAATAGCGCTTATCACCGGCTATGACATTTCGCATGAGGCTGACGCTGTAGAATTCCTGAAAAAATACGGGGCGATGTAACCTTAATGGACACAACCGACAACACTCCGCAGCCGTCAGATCCGTCTTCCGCACGCAAGAAGATATGCCTGCTTGCGCTGGGGGCGCTCGGAATCGTCTACGGCGACATCGGAACCAGCCCGCTCTATGCATTCAGGGAATGTTTCGCAAGTACGCACGGCATTCCCGTGACAACTGAAAACATACTGGGTATCCTT